>NZ_JAUZUV010000021.1:0-41910 GCF_031844265.1 Acinetobacter sp. RG5
CTTTAAAAAGATAAAAGAATTAAGGCATTGAGTTAAGCGTGTTCCAACTGACCCACTTGATGATAAGCACGGTTAAAATACACCAGACTTTCTTCTTGATCGCTTTGTTGAACTTTAAGAACACGACACATGAAAACACTGTGTGTACCGACTTGCTGAATATCTTGAATCTCACAGTCAAAACTGACCAAGGCATCTTTCAAAATAGGTGAACCAGTTTCCATAGTACTCCAATCACCGAGTTTGAAACGATCTTCTGAGCTGAATTTACTTGAAGCAAAAGCATTTGAAAGCTGTTCATGCTGAGTACTTAGTACGTTTACAGCCAAGACTTTATTTTCAACAAAATGGGCATGTGAACGGGAGGATTGATTCATACAGACTAATAACATTGGCGGTGTATCCGTCACGCTACATACGGCAGATGCAGTAAATCCATGCATACCTGTTTCACCCGAAGTCGTAATAACATTCACTGCTGTGGTGAGTAAAGACATTGCATTTCTAAAGTCTGTTGCTTCAATCATCTCTTTCATCTCAAATGTACATATCACGTGCTCGTGCATAAAGCTGGACAAATGACCTTGCGATGATTTGTTCTGCTTCGCACGAGACTACGTTTGATTAAGCTTCTAGCTCTTTACGAACAATGGCAGCACCTGCGCTTAAAGCTTCAAGTTTGCCACTTGCCACTTGGCGAGATAGCGGTGTCATACCACAGTTAGTTGAAGGATACAGTTTATCTGCATCAACAAATTGCAATGCTTTGCGTAGCGTATTTGCTACTTCCTCTGCAGTTTCCACTTGAGTGGTTGCCACATCAATTGCACCCACCATCACTTTCTTACCACGGATCAATTCGATTAAATCCATTGGTACACGTGAGTTTTGGCATTCAAGTGAAATAATATCGAGCTTAGATTGTTGTAGTTTCGGGAATGACTCTTCGTATTGACGCCATTCATTACCTAAAGTTTGTTTCCAATCCGTATTTGCCTTGATACCGTAGCCATAGCAAATATGCACAGCGGTTTCACATTTGAGTCCTTCAAGCGCACGCTCTAAGGTCGGAATACCCCAATCATTTACTTCATCAAAGAACACATTAAATGCAGGCTCATCAAACTGAATAATGTCGACACCTACTGCTTCAAGCTCTAACGCTTCTTGATTCAGAATTTTGGCAAATTCCCAAGCCAATTTTTCACGGCTCTTGTAGTGACCATCGTAAAGTGTATCAATCATGGTCATCGGACCAGGAAGCGCCCATTTAATTTGTTGATTGGTTTGGCTGCGCAAGAATTTCGCATCGTCTACAAACACGGCTTTTTTACGAGAAACATCACCCACAACAGAAGGTACACTCGCATCATAACGATTACGAATACGCATCGTTTCACGCTTTTCGAAATCCACACCTTCAAGATGCTCAATAAAGGTGGTTACGAAATGCTGACGGGTTTGCTCGCCATCACTCACGATATCGATACCCGCAGTGACTTGCTCATGTAATGATAATTTCAAAGCATCACGTTTAGCTTCTAATAATTCTTCGCCTTCAAGCTTCCATGCAGACCATAATTTTTCAGGTTCAGCTAACCAAGACGGTTTTGGCAAGCTACCCGCAGTTGAAGTTGGGAGTAAAAGTTTCGGTTGTGTAAGCGCCATGTCTAATCTTCTTTGTCTAAATTCGTAAATCTGTTTATCAATTTAATGGATTAAGCAGCTGTTTCGACTTCGAAATTTGCAGCCCATTCATTTAAAATGTCTTGATAAGGCTTAATGAAGTTTTCTTCCGTCCATTTACCTTGTTTAACTGCAAGCTCACCACGTTCCACACGGTCATAGACCACACGTGTAAGTGAATAATCGCCATAGCTTAGACTTGGTTGATACACCACACCTGCAGGAGAGTTGGTGTTGTAAATTTCAGGACGATAGATCCGTTGGAAACTTTCCATGGTTGCAATCGCGCTGATCAATTCAAAATCAGTATAATCACGGACTAAATCGCCAGCGAAATAGAATGCTAATGGTGCATTACCACCTTCTGGTTTAAAGTAGCGTACACGTAAACCCATTTTGGCAAAATATTCATCGGTACGTGAATATTCATCATTTTTGTATTCCACACCCAAAATAGGATGTACGTTGGCTGTACGGAAATACGTTTTAGAGGTTGAAACGCTTAAGCAAATGACAGGTTGTTTTTTAAATTCTGCTTTAAATACATCTGAATTGACTAAATGTTGATAAAGCTTGCCATGTAGATTGCCAAAATCTTCAGGTTTTTCACCTACACCACAACCCAATTGTGGCAATACCACACTGAAGTCGTAATCACGCACATAAGATGAGAAGCTATTGCCGATCATGCCTTCAATACGCTCACCTGTTTGATGGTCAATCACAACACTTTTAAGTGTTTCAATAAATGGGAAAGTTTGACCATTACCTTCAATATCAATTTCCGCAGAAATAATGTCAATCTCAAGTGAATAGCGATCACCTTTCGGGTTATCAACGGTTGCCAAGCTATTAAAACGGTTGTTGATCATCGCAAGGGTACGACGCAAGTTTTCTTCACGGCTTTCCCCACGTGCCAAATTGGCAAAATTTGTGGTTAAACGTGTGCTTTCTGCTGGCGTGTAGTTTTCATCAAAACGGATACGTTTAATTGAACACTCAAATGCTGTACTCATGGAGATTGCCACCTAAAAATTTTATAAAAAGCTAAATTTCTGAATGGCTGTATTTAAACGTGAATAAGAAAGTGAGTAAAACGATATAAATTCAGCTTAAGATGAGAAATACTCATCTTAATAAATTAAAGATTCTGAGGATTTTTAGTTATTCAGTAAGTTAAGCGGCTATCTAAAATCTTTATCTGAAATTGATAATGTTTTTTGCAACTCTACCAAAGATAATAAATCTCCAACTATCAAGTATGTGTAAATAACATAACGATCAGCTTCTTGCCTAGAAGTAATAATATCATGAGAACCTTTCTGAGCAGCTTTGAAAATAGCATCTAACCGCTCGCCCAAATATTTCATCTGTGAACCAACGATTTCCTCAAATCTTTTAGAGTCTGACTGCTCATCAACATATGCAATAATTCGATTTATATAATTATCCACACCTAATTTAATAATTTTAGTTTTACCATTGTCTAAATTAATAGTCTTATCCTCTCTAGCAGGATAAATCACATCAGCAGTATCTTGTAATATTCGCCTACAACTATGAACAGCATTTGACCAATCCTCTGAATCTTCGGACGTTAAATTCTCATAAACAGATGCAAATTTTTGTGCTGATAATGGTACTAAATCTCCAATTTTTCCGTCTACAAACTTTCTTGTTCTAGAAAAAATATCTGACGTAATTTTTGAATATTTTAGCTCATAATATTTATTAGACACATATTCGTATACAAAAGCTTGTCGTTTAATTAGAAATTGAGAGTTCGTGCTAATACCATCTCTTAAACTCTTTCTTTCTAAAAAATTACTAGGGCGTGTCCTCATTTGAAGAATTGGTTTTAAATACTTAAAATCCTCCTTTAAGCTCTTTTCATTTCTATATTTTTTCAATGGCACGTACTCTTCTCACTGATGATATTTGGCAGCAAATTCAAGATACTATGCGATTACATGGTTGTTACTGTTCAAAAAACAGTAGAAATATCATGGAAGCCATCTTATGGAAACTGCGCACAGGCGCCACATGGCGCGATATTCCTCAAGAATTTTGCCCTTGGCAAACTGCTTACAATCGCTTTAATCGCTGGGCAAGTAAGGGATTATGGGATAAATTTTTTTTAGATTACGAGGCGTCTTGGATCAAGAATGGGTATTCATTGACGGAAGCTACATACGCGTGCATCAACATGCAAGTGGAGCTCGGTATGGTTTCGAAAGAGCAATTGGACAATCACGTGGTGGACAAACAACAAAAATACATCTTGCAACCGACGCGAATGGATTACCGATTGATTTTAAAATCACTGGGGGTGACGTCCACGACAGTCAAGTTGCAAAACAACTGATTGATATTGTAGGCGAGGCAACATATCTCATTGCTGACAAGGGATATGATGCTGAGCACATTCGAATATGTGCTAAGAACAAGAATATGATTCCTATTATTCCATTGAGATCAAACAGTAAGAGATCGAATAAAGAATTTGATAAATATCTATATAAATTAAGATATTTAGTTGAAAACGCTTTTGCGAGATCAAAATATTTCCGTGCTATTGCAAACTCGATTTGATAAACTAGCACGCAATTATAAATCTATGCGTATAGCCTGCATATTTATTTGGTGCAAAGCCAAATGAGGACACGCCCTAATAATTTCTTCACTTAATTTTAAAGCTTCATACAATGACTCTTGATTAACTTGCAATGTTCTAATTCCAAAGCATTATTGTAGTTATTCTCCTATATACTTTAGTTCTTATTAAATTTCAATTAGTGAATTTCTTTCATCTTAACCTTAGAAAATATCAGTATATCAAATCCTTACTATCTAATTAAATCGTTAAAATATAGGGTTTAGATTTAAACCCATATAACTATGTCAAACAAACTTGAACGTCAGAAATTGACTCTCCCAGCAGGTCACGACAAGCTTCTGCTTCACTCCTGCTGTGCACCATGCTCGGGTGAAGTGATGGAAACCCTAATTGAATCAGGCATCGACTTTTCGATCTTTTTTTATAATCCCAATATTCACCCTGTCAAGGAATATGAAATCCGTAAGGAAGAAAATATTCGCTTTGCAGAAAAACATAATATTCCTTTTATTGACTGTGATTACGATACAGACAATTGGTTTGCACGTGCCAAAGGCATGGAAAATGAGCCAGAGAAAGGTATTCGCTGTACCATGTGTTTTGATATGCGCTTTGAACGGACTGCCCTTTATGCAGCTGAAAATGGCTTCAGCCTAATTAGTAGCTCATTGGGTATTTCTCGTTGGAAAGATATGAAGCAGATCAATGATTGTGGGCATCGTTCTGCTTCACATTATGAAGGTATCACCTATTGGGACTACAACTGGCGTAAAAATGGTGGTGCTGTTCGTATGCTTGAAATCAGCAAGAAGGAAGAATTCTACCAACAAGAATATTGTGGCTGTGTATACTCCTTACGTGATACCAACCGTTGGCGTATGAGCCAAGGTCGTGATCGCATCAAATTGGGCGTGAAATTTTATTCGAATGCCACGGATGATGAAAGCTAAGCTTCAGTCGCCAGATACCAATTTTTCCAGGAACTGGTTCCACGGACTTCAATGGGTACAGTTGGAATCAGTTTTTCTTTTAGAACGTCAGTCTGTCCCACGGCTTTGGCAAGTCGGGCTTTCACAGAATGAATGCATTCACGATCTCCAAACTCACAGCGATCCAATGTCGTACCACCACAAGGACCATTCGCCAATCCTTTGGGACAAGTTTCAGGGCAAATATATAAAGTATCTCCTAACCTACATTGACCACAACTTTCACAACCCACGACCCCTTGCTTAGAGATAAATTCAGTTTTTAACAATGCTTTTGCTGCAGGCGTATTTTCCCAGAATGAGGCTTTAAAAATAAAATGCCCCACACCTTTGGCAATTTTGGACTCAAATAGAGCCTTGTGCATGAAATGCAATTGCTGATATTTAATAAGCTGGCTAGAGGATGGTTGGCGGGAATAATAAGCTAATTCTGGCACGAGTTCATTTTTAGTCTTCACTTGCCACAGTGCATTCCAGAGTGCTTCGAGTTCCTGTAAACCATAATGTCGATATTGTTCAATATATTTTTCTAAAAGCTTTTGCTCTTCAGGCTTATGGCATGCTGAAAGATGCACACCTGCAAAACCCAAATATTTACACATCAATATTTGTATAGCACAACGTTTATAAGCATTCTCAGTTCGTCCATCCTGTTCTTCCTGAGCCAACACTCGTAACATGTGTGGTGTAATCACAATTCCTGCGACATTATGTTTCACCATAAAATTGGCACGTGCCAAACTAAGTGGCATAACACAAGCAAGTATATTTTGTGGGTATCGATGACGATTTAAAAAAGCCTTGGCTTGTTTTAAAGCCTCCATATCGTAACCCAACTGGGTAACGATAAAGTCTGCTCCTGCTTTAATCTTTTTGTGAAGTTTTAAATATTGTGCATCACGTTCAGCTTCAGCATATTTAAAGGGATTAAAAGCTACACCAATGTGAAATCCACCATAACACTTTGCGGCCATGACCGCATTTACAGACTCTAAATATCGGGTGCGATTCGTTCCATCTTGACCATTTGTATGCCCTTTTAACTTATCACCTGTGAGAAGCAGTAAATTTTTCTGTCCCGAAGCTTGAGTTGATTTTAAGAAGGTCTCAAAATCAGTAATATCCCGACCTTTCCCTGAATAATGGATGATTTTTTCCACTGATGAAGGAAATGTCTTCGCACATTCAAGTGGTGCCAAATCACTATCGGCATGCACTCGATCTGCAAAAGTGATCGCACATGGAAATTCTGCTAAAGACATTGGTACAGCAATGCCTTTAGCAGAACTTAAATATTCCAACAAAATACAAAACTGATTGTGCTTAAAATGGGAAGCAAGCTGTGACATAAAATAAAGTTCAAATAAAAATGATTGAAGCAGGTCGCTATTATATTCGACCTAACAGAATCAGCCCGATTAATCTTAATCAGGCTGATATAGAAAATTTTAGTTAACAATTATGCAATGAATCTATTCACTACATTCAATCAGGCAACTTTCTCATGAGATTCTCGCTCTAATGTGAAATGAAATGCCTATTCTTCAAGAATATTCTGATACGGCTTAATGAAGTTCTCTTCTGTCCATTTACCTTGCTTAAGATTCAATTGAACACGTTCAACACCGTCATAAACTTTACGAGTTAAGAGAAATCATCATTGTGAACAGACTATTTCTCTAAGTTGATTCATCACAACATGTAATTTATAGCCATAGAACCGGTCCATTGAGCTTTTACCACGAGATGCAATTTTAGATAATGATTTATGGCGGTGAATAGGTTTGTGCAACAAAGCTTATTCTAATTAAAACTTGGATTTCATAACCATTAATTTACAGTACAACTATCAATAAAATCGCCCCACCATTGCATCATTTCCATACGCTGATTAAAATATTCTGCATGATTATAACTTGCACGGGTTTTATTTTTATCAGTATGAGATAGCTGTGCTTCAATCCAATTTGATTGAAATAAACCGGATTCATTTAATATGGTACTAAATGTCGATCGTAACCCATGAGAAGTTAATTCATTTTTAGTATATCCCATTTTTCTGATAATCAAGTTCAGGGTATTAAAATGAATAGGTTTATTATTATTTCGCGGGCTAGAAAATACATATTTTTCGCTATGAGACCAAACGAGTGCTGATTTCACAACTTCAAGTGCTTGATCAGATAGTGGAACAAAAAAATCAGGGATATCATGACCTAAAATAACCTTTCTTCTATATTGTTTAATATGTAAGGCTGGTATTTTCCATATTTTTTTATCTAGATCGAAGTGATGTGGTTCACAAAGCAATAATTCTCCACCACGGACGCCTGTATATAGTTTAAATAACAGGGCTTTTTTAATAATAGGATCTGTATTAATCTGATTTAATTTAGCTAAGAAATTAGATAGTTCATCTGAATTCAAATGAGGATAGTTTTTCTTAATCTTATTGTTGACTAATATTTTATGAAGTCCATGTGCAATATTATATTCACAATACCCCATCGCTACCGCATAATCATAAATCTGATTTAAATAACTATAGGCTTTCTTTACAGGTTCTTTTACATTTCTAGATTCTATATTTTTAATAATCTTAACTAGATCATATCTTTTAATTTCAATAAATGGCATTAGTCCAATATTTGGATAAACATCCTGATCTAAACATTTTTTTGCGAGCTGAATTACACCGCATCGTGGTTCATCTTCAAAGGAATTTTTAATTTTAAATTCTAACCACTCTTCACAAATATCCTGAAAAGTTTTGATGTATTTTTTATGCAGTGGTTTATTTTCATAATTATTAAATTTATATTCATCCCGGACTGATCTGGCCTCTTTCAAGGACATTACAGGATATTCACCCAACTTCATGCGAGGACGTTTATTTGTCCCTGCAAGTGAATAGCGGTAACTCCAAGATTTACGTCCGTTTGGTTCTACCTTCAAACTTAAGCCGTCATCATCTGCCAGAAAATAGATTTTTTCCTTTGGTTTAGCTTGACGTACCTTAATTTCAGTAAGACTCATGAATTTTTAACCTAACCACAAATGGCACTGCTCAATTCAATTATAGCAAATTTAAGCGATATTCATATGATGCGTATCATACGCATCACATATTTTTATAAGTAATTGTTAAATAAAATTTATATTTAGATTGGTTATTCCCTAGTAACCAATTAATTAACCATTGATTTTGCAAGTCTTAAATTGGCATTTGAAGTGCAACCCCATGTTATGACTATTCACATTTCTGCTCCATCATTCATGGTTACTTATTAGTTATGTTATTATGTCAGGAGCGATACAAGAATTAGGGTAACCTTATTATGGAAATAGCGAATACGAAATTACTAGCTGGCGCTTTGATAGCCCTAACTTTAACTATAGTTAGCCCTGTCGTACTTGCAAATGATAACAATGATATACGAAAGACTATTGTAGTTAAGTTTGCTAAAAAAGCTCACCCTGCAAATTATTACGGAAGGATAGATGGATACAAGTATGATTCCTACAAATTTTATGCTAAAAAAGGGCAAAAGTTAAAAGTGAAGTTGACTGGAGGAAATGTTGAAGCTTACTTATGGGGTAATCAATTAAAAGACTCCATCAATCTTGGAGAATATTCTCCAGAGCTTGATGATAAGGGTATTTATATTTTACCTGCTTCAGGTGAGTATGAAATTAGAGTATTACAACCTAGATCACAGGCAAGAAAAGATAAAAAACCTCAATACTGGATGAGTATTAACATTAAATAAAGACTTGCTAGATTTTTTTAAGCTTTTATACCAGGGTTCAAAAACTATTGCCAGTTAAACGGGGCGTGATTTTTACATATATGTTTTTATATTAATAAAAATGATATAGTGAATAGCCACCAAAATTCTAGACACACATAACCATCTTTTGATGGGCCTTTTCATAATCTAATGGAGAACGCTGACCATTGGAACCATGTCTGCGTTTTGAGTTATAGAACATCTCTATATATTCAAAGATATCCGACCTTGCTTCAGTTCTTGTCACATAGATTTTCTTCTTGATCCTCTCTCGCTTTAACAGCTGAAAGAAGCTCTCAGCAACAGCATTATCATGGCAGTTTCCACGCCGGCTCATACTGCTTTCAAGGTTGTGATGCTTGAGAAATGTCTGCCATTCATGACTGGTGTATTGGCTACCTTGATCAGAATGAATCAGGACTTTGTTCTTTGGGCTTCTTCGCCACAAAGCCATCAGTAGAGCATCTAAAACCAGATCTGTTGTGATTCTCGACTTCATAGACCAGCCAACGACTAGCCGTGAGAATAGGTCGATTACTACTGCAAGATACAGCCATCCTTCATGAGTGCGAATATAAGTGATGTCAGTCACCCACAACTGGTTGGGCTGGGTGGGGTTAAACTGTCTGTCTAAAGTATTTCGAGCCACAATCGATGGAGTACTAACATTAGCTCTAGGTTTGCGATAGCCACGCTGTGACTTGAGACCATTCGCCTTCATGAGTCGATGTACTCGATTGATACCGCAACTTTCGCCAACGTCTTTCAAATCACAATGAATCTTGCGATAACCGTAGACTCCGCCAGATTCCAACCAGAACTGTTTAATTAATCCTGAAAGCTGTTGCCGCTTCCTCGCAGTTATACTGGTAGGTTTCTTTAACCAGGCGTAATAACCACTGTGATGAACATCTAACGTTGAACATAAACGACGAACAGACCATATATGTTGGTTGTCCCGAATAAAGGCGTACCTCATTTGGACTGGCTTGCGAAGTACACCGCGGCCTTTTTTAATATGTCCCTTTCTTCAGTGACCCTTTGCAGCTCTTTTTTTAATTTCGCTAATTCTGTAGTTGGATCACTAGATTCTGTTGTCTTGGGCTGCTGTGGATCATAACGTTTGATCCAAGCATACAGACTATGTGTAGTGGTTCCTAAACGTGTAGCAACTTCAGCCACACTATGACCTTTCTCAGTGACTTGTTTTACTGCTTCAATTTTGAATTCTTCAGGGTATCGTTTACTGCTCATAAGCACCTCGTTAATTAGCCATTTTATCTAACTAAAAGGTGTCTACAAAATCGGTGGCTATTCATTGTTGAATTTCTCTGTTCATAGACACCCATTATATTGAAGTGATGTCTATGAATCACACAGATTATCATAAGGCTTTTGAAACTGTCGCACCTCATGTTTGAATTCACCCATTAACAGAGTGCGAATTAGTCCTTGATCATGTTTGACCACATTTCAAGGAATAGTGTCCAACTTTCGGTATACAGATTATGGTGTGGGGTTCTCTTAAAGTTTAAACCTTATTATTTTACTTCAGTAATGCTGATTGGCTGGTCTTTTACAAATTCAACAACCCCTTCACCACGTTTAAAGTGAATTGAAACTCCATTATTATTAGCTAAACGAATACCACTACCAGCAACTGTTTGCTTTAAACGATATACCACGCCTGAGTTATCAGTCATTAAAGCAGTTTCAAAGTTATCCGATGATTTCAGAAAAATTAATAAACCATTCGGACCAGAAAATTTAAGGACCTGCGTATCAGCTGAAGTATTGCTTGTAGCCTTATCTTGTAAAGTTTCAGTCTTTGGACTCGAAGTACACCCAGTCATTGCTAAAACTAACAAAGTTAAACTTAAAAAATATTTCATTTAACTACCTTTTTCATCTGTAAATCATAGGTGTATTTATACTAATTGTTATAATTTAACAATAAAACAGATATTACTTTTTTTTACACAAAAAAGCCATAAATCGCATTTTGAACCGTACCGGATTTATCGGAGATTTTTTTATTTAAGTTAGGCCACCTGACCTAACGGGTTAATCTTATCATAGTACATTGCTTCAAACTCAAAAGGCGATACATAACCCAGTGCACTGTGTACATGCTTTTTATTAAACCAATCTACCCAATTTAATGTCGCAAGTTGTACATCTGCTAAACTTTGCCAATCTGCTTTTAAATATTCAATCATCTCTGTTTTGTATAAGCCATTCACTGTTTCAGCCAAAGCATTATCGTATGAGTCCCCGTTGTACCGATTGATGCTCGTAAATTTGCTGCTTCTAAACGATTGGTATAGCGAATGGAAAGGTATTGAACACCTCTATGGGAATGATGAATTACATTCTTTGGCATACCTCGATCATGCAAAGCTTGTTCTAATGCATCAAGCACCATATCTGTATTCATACGTGTTGATACTTTCCATCCAACAATTGCTCGTGAAAACACATCAATAATAAAGGCGGTATAGACCCAGCCTGAATTTGTTTGAATATACGTAAAGTCACTCACCTGAGATACCGTCTTGGTAGTCAATCAATAATTGAACCGCTCTATCTCTGATTTCAGGGGTATATTTTACTTTTTTCATCGGAACACTACGCTTCGCTACGTCGTGCGAAGCAATGCTTCTCATCTCAGGAAAGTTGGTCTCCAACAAACCCGGTACGGTTCAGTAAATTAGATAGATTGGTTCAATATAAAGCATGTACATAGCTGCATTCGTTTATTTACCCTGTTTTGGATATTGACCCATGTAAATGATGAGATTAAGCCATTAAATAAAGTAGCCCAACTTGAATAAAAAGCCTCTGACAAACCTCACAGGGTTGAAGTGCTGCCTTTCATTCAAAATTTCAGGCAGTACATTTATACATTTAAGCGTCGGTTTAAGCTGGTAGTTTACTCGCCAAAACATCTACTTTTTCAATAGACGGTGGCTCTGAAAATAGCTCTTCGGCCTGAGCCATCAACGCAGCTGCAACCTTGCCAGATAAATGTGCTTGGCGACCCGCCTCATCAGGAAATGCATCAAAAATACCAAATGTTGTAGGTCCAAGACGTAAGCCAAACCACGCAACTGTCGCAGGTTCTTCCATTACAATAGGTAAACCGGCTTTAAGGAAAGCTTCCACTTCGTCTTCTTTACCCGGTTTAGCTTCAAGACGGACATATAAAGCTGTTTTAAGCATGACTAAAACTCCACAATTGATTAGAATTCAAACTGATTCTGTCATTGCTAATGTATGCATGTCAGAAAGTTTTGTTGTATAAAAGTTAAAAAACATCCCATAGCTGAGCCAAAATTTAGGTTTTTATTTCGACATAATGCTATGAATTTATTCAAGTTAATATCATTAACATTTGAATCAAAAAATCAAGATATGAGATGATTAAATTCAATCTTAGTTATATAAGGATCAATTGACTCTACCTTAGATTTATAAGCTGACCTCTTCATCTGGAAGTTATATTGCTCAAGAAGCATTCAAGAACAACATGCACATCTTCATATCTATGAAAGTTATTTAGCTAGGAATTTGCTGTGAAACTCTATATGTTTCTCTATAAAGCTCGCAATGAAGTAATAGCTATGGTCATACCCTTCTCTTAGGTTAAGTGTAAGAGGATATTCTTGTTCCAAACAAATATCACTAAGAAGCTTAGGTCTTAACTGTTCTTCAAGAAAATCATCAGCTGTTCCCTGATCGACTAAAATAGGTAAATGAACTTCATCGTTTTTGATTAATTCAATCGCATCATAGCTTTTCCATAAAGTTTCGGTTTCACCTAGGTAGTGTGTAAAAGCCTTTTTCCCCCAAGGTACTTGGCTAGGTGCAACAATTGGTGCAAAAGCAGAAATACTTTTATACAGCTCAGGGTTTTTTAAACCAATTACTAATGCACCATGACCACCCATGCTATGCCACATAATGCTTTGGACTTGGTTGGTCGGAAAATTCAGGTCAATCAGATTTCTGAGCTCTTCCACAATATAATCATACATTTTGAAATGCTGTGACCAGGGTGCTTGTGTTGCATTCACATAGAATCCTGCGCCTTGGCCTAAATCATAATCTGCATGATCTGGTACATCCTCTCCACGTGGGCTGGTATCTGGTGCAACAATAATGACTTTATGTTCAGCCGCATACTTTTGTGCTCCGGCTTTAGTAATAAAGTTCTGTTCGTTGCAAGTCAGTCCTGATAACCAATATAAAACTGGCAACCGCTCATCTTTGTCATGAGGTGGCAGATATATTGAGAATTTCATTGAACAGTTTAATGCTGTTGACTGATGGCGATACACTTCTTGCGATCCACCAAAAGAAGCATGTTTCTCAATTATTTCCATAATCAATTACCTATGTTGAGCAAGACTTCATGAGAAATCGAGTAAACAAAGAGTTTGACATTCTCCACAGAGAATACTGATAAAGATTTAAAATGTAGGCAGGTTTGTTGAACCTATACATGATGGATACATAGATAGATCTGTTTTACAGATGATGTGCCGTTTTAGAGGATTCCATGCATGTCAATCATGATTCACATGCATGGAAAAGTATAAGGTCTGACGGAATTATTCGTAATGAATTACAGTACGAATTGACTTACCTTCATGCATTAGATCAAAGGCTTCATTGATCTGATCCAAGCCCATGGTGTGTGTCACAAATGGTTCTAATTGAATTTTACCTTTCATGGCATCTTCAACCATTCCTGGAAGTTGCGTACGACCTTTTACCCCACCAAAGGCAGAACCTAGCCATTTACGACCAGTAACCAGTTGGAATGGACGAGTAGAGATTTCTTGACCTGCGCCAGCTACACCAATAATTACGGATTGTCCCCAGCCACGGTGTGCACTTTCAAGGGCTGCACGCATCACATTCACGTTACCAATACACTCAAATGAATGATCTACACCCCAGCCAGTCATTTCGACAATGACTTGCTGGATTGGTTTATCGTAATCTTTAGGGTTCAAGAAGTCCGTTGCACCAAACTCTTTTGCCAGCGCAAATTTATCTGGATTCATGTCAACCACAATAATACGTCCTGCTTTAGCTTGACGTGCGGCTTGTACGACTGCCAAACCAATACCACCTAAACCAAAGACCGCAACACTATCACCTTCTTGTACTTTAGCCGTGTTGTGTACTGCACCGATACCTGTTGTTACACCACAACCCAGTAAGCAGACATGTTCGTGATTGGCTTCAGGATTGATTTTAGCCAATGATACTTCTGCCACTACAGTGTATTCACTGAACGTTGAGCAGCCCATATAGTGGTAAATCGGTTGACCATTGTAGGAAAAACGAGTGGTACCATCTGGCATTACGCCTCTACCTTGAGTTTCGCGAACGGAAATACACAAGTTCGATTTTCCAGATTTACAGAATACGCACTCGCCACATTCAGCAGTGTAAAGTGGAATTACATGATCACCTGGTTTGACGCTAGTCACGCCTTCACCAACCTCAACTACAACACCAGCACCTTCATGCCCGAGAATAGCCGGAAAAACACCTTCAGGATCATCGCCAGACAAAGTAAATGCATCTGTATGACACACACCGGTATGGGAGATCTTGATTAATACTTCACCTTTCTTCGGTGGTGCAACATCAACCTCAACAATTTGAAGAGGTTGACCAGGACCAAACGCAACAGCAGCACGTGACTTCATGGAATAACTCCTTATACATATCTATTTTAAATATGATTTTAGAATCTTGGCGATTTCAGCCAGTTCTTCTTTTCGTTGTTGTTCTGTGGTTTCACCTGATACTAAAGTGTCCTTTAAATGAACCTCCAACATTTCATTCATTAAACCATTAATAGCACCACGCACAGAGCATATTTGTTGCAGAATTGCACCACATTCCACATTATCTTCTAACGCTTTTTCAATCGCTTGCGTCTGACCTTTGATCTTTCTGACGCGTAGAAGAATCTTTTTTTTGTCGTCAACCTGATTAGGCATCAGACCTCCTTATTTGCTAGCATTTATACTATAGTACCCCATAGTATAAAAAAAGCAATATTTTTTATAAATCGAAAATCAAAAAGATCTTTAGCGAAAATTTTCTATCCCTGTTTTTAGTTTTTTTTAAATTAACATCATAGAGCTTATGCGAAAGTCACAAAAAAATGGGGCTTTTAGCTCCCATTTTTTATTTTGGCTCATGTTCTTTGTAATGCTGTGACCTTTTAGAATTATGTTTCAAATTTTAGCCACTTTGTAGATATTTTGAACGTTTCAAGCCTTGAAAATACTACCGACAGTTTAGATTAAATTGCCTTTACAGACTGTACTAGAATATTTTTAGTGAGCGAATGATATTTATTATTCATTATTTAGGAATTATTAAATCCTATAAATATCATTTATTGGATTATTTTAATTTGGTACTGTGCATATCATCCCCTAGTTAAAAATAAGCAACAATTATGAATAAGATGATGAATGCTCTTATCCTAGAAAATTTTGGTGATCATGAATTTAAACGTGTAGAACTCCCTATACCTCAACCAGAGGCTGGGCAAGTTGTAGTACGTATTCATGCTAGTGGTGTGAACCCTATTGATTATAAAATTCGTATTGGTGAAGCACCATATGCTATGCCAGAGCTTCCTGCCGTGTTGGGAACAGATATGGCTGGGGTTGTAACTGCTATTGGTGAAGGTGTCACTCACTTCAACGTCGGAGATGAAGTTTACGGTCTGATAGGTGGCGTTCGTGGTCTTCAAGGATCTTTAGCAGAATATGTTGTAGCAGATGCCGATCTGATCGCATTAAAGCCACGGAATATCTCTATGCGCGAGGCAGCAGTACTACCATTGACGTTCCTCACCGCTTGGGAAGGTTTAGTGGATAATGCGAAGGTCCAACCAGGGCAAACTGTACTGGTTCAGGGTGGTGCTGGTGGCGTTGGTTATATGGTGGTTCAGCTTGCAAAAGCACTTGATGCAAATGTTTGGGCGACTGGTCGTACAGCTGATCAATCACTGATTTCAGAACTCGGTGCAACACCTCTCGATTACACAACAGCATCTTCCGATGACATTATTGCTGCAAGCCCTGAGGGTCAAGGTTTTAACATTGTTTACGACACTGTGGGTGGTCCAGTACTCGAAGCTTCACTTTCCATGACAACTCACTATGGCCACATTACCAGCTGTGCTGCATTTGGTAATCATAATTTAGCGAGTTCATCTCTACGGTGTGCCACACTGTCTGGCGTATTCGTCCTAATGCCGATGTTAACAGGCAATCGCCGTGCTCATCATGGTGATATCCTTAAGATCGCGACTCGTCTTGTTGAGGAAGGTAAACTGCGTCCTATTGTTGATCCTCGTCATTTTACTCTAGACCAAGCGATTGAGGCTCATGATGCTGTTCAAGATCGCTCTGCCAATATTAAGGTCGTGATTGATGTCATTTAACGCACTTCAGGCCAAGACTTGGCGCTTCAATAGTATTGGAGATACAGACGTTCTGACATTAGAAACACTTCCTGTGGCTTTACCAGCCGCAGGAGAAGTTCTAATCCAGATGAAAACGATCGGACTCAACCGGGCTGATGTAATGTTTCGGCGTGGTACTTATATTCAAAAGGCAGTATTTCCTTCTCGTCTGGGATATGAGGGAGCAGGCATAGTTCTTGCGATAGGTGAAGGTGTACGCCAATTTTCTCCAGGAGATGCAGTATCGATTCTTCCGACTGACAATCTAGCCAAATATGGGACATATGCGGACAAGCTCCTGATTCCAGAAACTTTTTTAGTTCACAAACCCGATAGTTTAAGCTGGGAAGAAGCTTCTTCAATCTGGATGCAGTATTTGACGGCTTGGGGTGGTGTAATCCATGCTGGTGGAGTTTCGAAAGGAAAAACGATCTTGATCACAGCAGCTTCAAGTAGCGTAGGACTAGCTGCGATACAGATAGCTGAAGCAGCGGGAGCTAAGGTCATTGCAAGTACACAGACGATAGAGAAAAAGCAACGTTTAGTGGATCTCGGTGTTAAAAATGTTATAGCCACTGAAGATGAACCAGATTTGTATGAGGCGCTTGTATTACGTTTAGGTGGAGAACATCTTGATGTCGCCTTCGATGCTGTAGGAGGGCCTCATATTGAACAGATTGCAAAAGCGATGTCTGTAGGAGGAACGATGGTTATGCATGGTACACTTAGCCCTGAGATCACACCATTTCCGCTTAAAGTTGCATTACGCAAGAGCTTAACCATGCGAGGTTTTTTGTTCCTTGAGGTTCTGCATGACCCTGTTCTAAGGGAGCAAGCCAGACGATTTATTCTTAGCAGTATAGGTGCAGGATATCTTCGTCCAGTGATCGACCGTTGCTTTAACTTTGAGGACATGCATGACGCTCAGCGCTATCTTGAATCAAATCAGCAAATAGGAAAAATTGTAGTTACTCTAGATACGTGATGGTCTTATCTGATTCAGGTTTCTATACGGCCCAGCACTTCCGCTAAGTAATCAAACAATGCTCGGATTCGCAAAGGTGTCGGGCCCCGCTGTGGACGATATAAATACAGGCGCCAAACGGGAGAGGTTTCCTCATGAAGTATCTGAATGAGCTTACCACTCCTAAGCCACGGCAAAACTAGAAATCCAGGCATGTGTCCGAATCCGACTCCAGCGAGAATAGCTTGAAATTCAGCTTCAAGATCATCTGTAATAAAACGGGGATTTGATGGCGTAAAGCTTCGACTTTCGGTGAATGTCCATGGCCAGTAACGCCCTGTTTTATGATCGACTAGTGCTGTTAGAGGGTATTTATCAAGATCAATAATTTTTTTAGGCATTCCAACCTTATCAATTAACTCTGGCGTACCCACAGAATAAAAGTTCACTTTAGCCAATTCCCTTGCCACATATCGATTGTCCGGCAAAAATCCAAATCTGATCCCGATATCTATCCGCTCATCGATCACATCCGAGTGTGAATCTGTTAGCACACAATCCACGACAATATCTGGATAACGTGTGGCAAATTCTGCTAGTGCGGGTACTACCAATTTGCGCCCTAACACAGACGACACAGTAAGACGGACAGTCCCTCGCATTTCATCTCGTTTTTCCTTGGTGTCTTTTACAAACAAAGCATCGATCGATCCCACCGCAAAACGTGCTTGCTTTGCCAGACGCTCACCATCAGCGGTAATTTTAATTTGTCGAGTACTCCTGTAGAACAGAATCTCTCCGCGCTGCTCTTCTAGCTCTTTTATTGCCCGTGTCACTAGCTGCGGGGAAATACCCAGCTGAGTTGCTGCCTCTTTAAAATTTCGAGACTCTGCTGCGACACAAAAGATACGCATCATTTCCAATTTGTTCTGCATGTCCAATCCTGTGTTCTGGTAATTATTCCGTAAATAGGAATTCTGAAAGATAATATTATTCATTTATTATACCTAACAAGGCTGTAATACTTAATCCATCAAATATGATTGACAGATAAGTTGAAGGTTACTTGTATGAATAATATAGAAAATAAAGTTATTGTTATCACTGGTGCAAGTAGTGGTTTAGGTGAGGCTACTGCTCGCTTACTTGCTAAAAAAGGTGCAAAGGTTGTACTTGGTGCTAGACGTACTGAAAAATTACAGGCTATTGTTCACGACATTCGTGCTGAAGGTGGTCAAGCTGAATTTATTGGTATGGATATAACCAAACCACATGAAGTACAAGCACTTATTGAAAAGGCATTAAGCGCATTTGGTCAAATCGATGTATTGGTAAACAATGCTGGATTAATGTCTATTGCACCATTAAGTGAGCTAAAAGTTGATGAATGGGATCGTATGATCGACATTAATATTAAAGGTGTTCTTTATGGTATAGCAGCTACCCTACCTGTTTTCCAAAAACAAAACTTTGGACACTTTATTAATCTCGCATCTGTTGCAGGGATAAAAGTATTTAGTCCAGGAGGTACTGTTTATAGCGGTACTAAGTTTGCTGTAAGAGCCATCTCTGAAGGACTTCGTCATGAAGTTGGCGCAACAATTAGAACGACGACTATTGAGCCTGGTGCAGTTGAGTCAGAACTAAAATTCGGTTCTTCTCATAAAGAAAGTTCAGAGTTTGTTACGGATTTCTACAAACAAGCCATACCAGCTGACTCAGTCGCTCGTGCAATTGCTTATGCAATTGAACAGCCTGCGGATGTAGATATTAATGAAATTGTTTTACGCCCAACGAGCCAAGAGTTTTAATGATTGAATAACAAAAAATGGGAGCACCTCGCTCCCATTTTTACTATATTTTTAAAGTTAAGGACAAATCTATGAAAGCCGTATCGTATGTTATAAATAACCATGATGATTTTAAAAATTCATTGGTAGATATTGAAAAAGCGAAGCCTACGCTTAAGGAGCGGGATGTACTGGTAAAAGTTCAGGCAATCTCTGTGAATCCAGTGGATACCAAAGTGAGAAAAAATTCGTCTGAAGCAAATAATCGTATTTTAGGTTGGGATGCCGTTGGTGAAATTATTGAAATTGGCTCAAAAGTTACCTCGTTTAAAGTAGGAGATTCTGTTTGGTATGCTGGCGATTTAACCCGAGATGGTAGTAATGCTGAGTTTCAAGCAGTCGATGAACGAATTATCAGTCTTAAACCCATTACAGTATCTAATGCAGAAGCAGCAGCATTGCCATTAACTGCAATAACGGCATGGGAAATGCTGTTTGATCGGTTTCAAATTTCAGAAACAGATGTTGGCAGTATTCTGATTATTGGTGGTGCAGGCGGTGTAGGATCAATCGCTATCCAACTCCTAAAAGCAAAAACAAATCTGACCGTTATAGCAACAGCTTCACGCGAAGAAACGAAATCTTGGGTGGAATCACTGGGTGCCGACCATGTCATTGATCATAGCAAAGATTTAAATGCACAAATCGAGACACTAGGCATTGCAAAACCAAAATACGTATTCTCTACAAATCATACAGAAACATATATCCAGCAAATAGTTTCTCTGATTGCACCACAAGGCAAGCTTGGATTGATCGATGATCCACAAACATTTGATATTATGCCGTTTAAGACTAAATCTATTTCTATCCATTGGGAGTTAATGTTCACTCGTTCAATGTATGAAACCGATGATATTGAAAAGCAAGGTAATCTATTGCAACAGGTTGCCCAATTAGTTGACCAGCAAAAAATTAGAAGTACTCTCAACCAAAATCTAGGAAAAATTAACGCTGCAAACTTGGAGAAGGCGCATAAGTTGCTTGAATCAGGTAAGTCAAAAGGCAAAATTGTACTAGAAAACTTCTAAAACAAATTAAAGGTGAAATAATGACTATTTCAGTAATTGCGAACTTTAAGGCAAAATCAGATCAAAAAGAGAGGTTAGAAGCGCTTTTACAAAGTGTAATAGAGCCTACGCTTCAAGAAGAAGGATGCTTGAAATATGAGCTTTATATTAGCGAAAATGACTCGAGTAGATATTTCTTCTTAGAAGAATGGCGTAGCAGGGAGGATTTAGATATCCATATAGCGTCTGATTATATTCAAAGTTTATTTGGTAATATCCAATCGCTAATTGAATCAAGTGATATTGTAGAAATCAAAAAAATATAGCTGTATTCGGACGTTATGATGAAGTATTCTTCAAATTAACATAGGGACTTAGAAAGCTAACAAAAAATGGGAGCTATAAGCTCCTATTTTTTAAGATTTTTTAATTTTTTAGTAGTAACTTAGGCTTCAGCAAATTATGCCCCTGAGGGGAGCCACCCATACCCTGCATTTTGACAACAATGTCATCGTTTAGAGGCAGCAAATTTACGAGCATCAGTCGGTACGACTGGTGATTCATATGATATTGCTTTGGCTGAAACGGTGAATGGCTTATACAAAACAGAGGTGATTGAATATTTAAAAGCAGATTGGCAAGGTTTAGCAGATGTACAACTTGCGACATTAAATTGGGTAGATTGGTTCAACAAAAAGCGTGTACACGGTGCACTGGGTTATGTATCGCCTTTTGATTTTGAAGCAATGTACTATGATAAGATTAACCCGTTAGGTCAGGTGGCCTAACTTCAATAAAAAGTCTCCGACAAACCCGGTACGGTTCACACGTTATAACCGGGATTGCTTCGGTGAGCTAATCCAGATTGATGGCTCATATCATGACTGGTTCGAAGGACGCGCTGCTAAGTGCTGCTTGCTGGTTTATATCGATGATGCCACTGGAAAGCTGTTGCATCTGCGCTTCTGTGAGGCGGAAACGACCTTCGACTATATGCTTTCAACCCGAGCCTACATTGAACAATACGGTAAGCCGTTGGCCTTTTATAGCGATAAACATTCGGTTTTCCGAGTGAACCAGAAATCGAGCCAGGACAGCAAAATCACGCAATTTGGCCGGATTCTGAATGAGTTGAAGATAGATATTATCTTTGCCAACTCACCACAGGCCAAAGGTCGCGTAGAACGCGCGAATAGAACCCTTCAAGACCGGTTGATCAAGGAGATGCGTCTGGAAGGCATCAGTTCAATTGCCAAAGCCAATGCCTGGCTACCCTGCTTTATTGAGCAGTTCAACCAGAAGTTTGCCAAGTGTGCGAGAAATTCCAAGAACTTGCATCGCCCTTTAACAGAGTCTGATGTTGAACTAGATGATATTTTTACCTGGCAGGAACCGCGTAAGGTTACCAAGAATCTGACCCTGACGTATGACAAATATATTTATCTGCTTGAACCGACAGAGCTGAATCATAAGCTTGTTGGGCAATACATTTCATTTCTGGAGTATCCGGATGGCACTGTGGCCCTCATGCATGAGGGACGAAAGCTCAACTACAGCATCTTCAATAAACTGGCTGGACTGCAGCAGAATGAAGTGGTTGAGAATAAAAGATTAGGTTCAGTCCTGGCACATATCCAGCAACAGCATGAAGCATTGGAAAAACAGAATAAACGTTCCCGTGCCAAGAAAAGTATGCCAAGTCGTAAAGCTCAGAAAGTTGTTATTGAACAAAGAAATTTAAATCCTGTGCTTGACTCTTGTAGTTAAAAACAGGACATTTTAAATGGTTTATCGCATAGACATTTTAATTGGGGAATAACAGTTTTTCCAAAAAATAGAGATCATTTGAGAATATTTTGATGTATTTTCTAATACCTACATTGATTCTTTTCTTATTAAAAAATAAGATGAGCTTGATTGAAAATGACACTGCTGAAGTAGCTTATGTATTTGGGATTCTTGTGAATATAAAATAATGTTCCAAATTACTAAAGAAACCGAAGCATTAAGTACTTTAAATAATTTGAGTTTTTAAACAAATGATGATTAAAAAATTAACCTTCCTGATTAGCTCGGCACTTTTACTAACAGCATGTGGAGGTTCAAGTTCTAAAGTAAATCAAAATAATGACAGCAATAATGCTACTTCTACACCACCTACTTTACCTTTAGATGGTTCACCATCGAACACAACTGTTCATACTTTAGAGTTTCCTATTGCTGAATATAAAATCAAAGCAGTAGATGTTGGGTTGAAGGACCATATTTTTTCTCTTATAGAAAATTACAAGACTACTTTAAATAATAAAATTAATGAAAATACACAGACATTGTATCAACAAAACATCCAATATGATCCAGCTTGGCAATTTCGTAAAGAATATGTGCTGACTAAAAATAAAATCTATTACTCAGCCAATAGCCAACATCCTCAATATCTGGTTTCAAATTCAAATGGAAAAATTATTACAACTTTTGATAGTGAAACTCCTGAATTTAAGTCTACTCTTACCTTTAAAAATATTTCATTAAATAATAGCCCCCTAAATTCTGCTTATGTCACTACTGAACTGTTAAAGAATCCTGGAGAATCTCTCAAAAATGATAAAAATTGGTTAAACCTTTCTAATCAAATTAAAAATATCTCTGGCTCATTTCCAAAAGATTCCGTTTGCCATCAATATTTGACTCAGCAATACAACCAACCAAATATAAGTTTTAGCGAGTTTGATGACTTTACAAATAAGACTATCGCTGAATGGATAGCAGAACAAAAAGCATCTGATAACAATCCGATAGTAGAAACATGGGCTAGCTATCAGGTTGCATATATTCCGGAGTCTCAACAATATAATTTTTATCATGGCGAAGGCTATCGCGGTAAAGCGGTTATTCTTAAAAATGGTAAATTATATGAAGGTAATTATGATGCAGGTGCTGTTTATGAACTCAAGGATGAATATGATAACCCAACTCAATTCAACCTCGGAATTTGCAATGCCTACAATAAAATAGCCTCAGATACTTTAAAGATAGCATTATTAGGCCTAGTAAAGAACTAATTGCCAATTTTTGAATGAAATGAATAGCCTAACTAAGTATCAAAGTAAAAATGTAGAGCCTGTAAATTAGAGTAGCTGAAAATACAATATTTAATTGGAGTAAAACTTATTAATCTTTTAGACACCTTTTTAGGTGTCTTTTTATGAATAGCCACCGATTTTGTAGACACCTTTTAGGGCACTGTTGCAAATAGGCTGACATGATAAGCTAAATATCTTATTTATTTCGAGATACAGCAGATGAATCCCTTCCACGGTCGGCACTTTCAAGGTGAAATCATTCTTTGGGCTGTTCGTTGGTATTGTAAATATGGCATCAGCTATCGTGAACTTCAGGAAATGCTCGCTGAACGTGGAGTGAATGTTGATCACACCACAATTTATCGCTGGGTTCAGCGTTATGCTCCAGAAATGGAAAAACGTTTACGTTGGTATTGGCGTAATCCTACAGATCGACATTTATGGCATCTGGATGAAACTTACGTAAAAGTGAATGGCAAATGGGCATATCTATACCGTGCAGTTGACCAACGTGGCCATACTCTTGATTTCTATCTTTCTGCTAGACGAAATACCCATTCAGCTTATTGTTTTCTTGGTAAGATTTTGAATCATGTCAAAAAATGGCAGATTCCACGAGTCATAAACACTGATAAGGCTCATACCTATGGCCGTGCTTTGTCGCGACTAAAACAGGAAGGAAAGTGTCCTGAAGACCTGGACCATCGACAGATTAAATACAAGAATAACGTGATTGAATGTGATCATGGCAAGCTCAAACGGATCATCAAGGCTACGTTGGGATTCAAGTCTATGAAAACGGCTTATGCCACAATTAAAGGAATTGAGGTTATGCGTGCTCTACGCAAAGGACAAGCTTCATTATTTTATAACGGTAATATTCTAGGAGAAGTTTGGCTAGTAAATAGAGTTTTCGGTCTCTAAGCTTTTTTGAAGGGAAAATCATTGACTCAGATCCCTATTTGCAACAGTGCCATATTTTTCAATAGCTTCATTTAATGTTTCTATACAAAATGCAACCTCCATACTAATCGATACGCCATGGGCAAGCACCTTACGGCTGTGCCAATCAATCACAGCACATAAGTAGACAAAGCCTTTTGCCATAGGGATATACGTTATATCCGTTGCCCACACTTGATTACTCCGTTGAATATTCAATCCTTTGAGCAGATATGGATATTTACGATGAGCTTGATTGGCCTGACTTAGATTGGGTTTACGATATAGCGCATTAATGCCCATTTTCTTCATTAAAGTACGTGTATGACGTCGTCCTATATGATGTCCTTGACGGTTCAATAAATCACGCATCATACGGCTACCTGCAAAAGGGTATTGCATATGTAATTCATCAATACAGCGCATCAGCTTCAGATCTGATGCACTCACAGGTTTTGGGCGATAGTAATAACAACCACGGGAGACCTTCAGTAGCTTAGCTTGCTTAGATACTGAAATCTGAAGTGAGTCATCGATTAACTTTTGTGGTTGAAGCGGCCCAGTTTCTTCAACACACCTTCTAAAAAAATCAATTTCTAATGCCTGCTCACCGATTTTTGCATGTAGTTTTTTTAGATCAATGGGCGGTTCTGCTGGAGCTTTTGATTGATCGAAGGCTTGCGAGGAAGCTGAAAGCAATTGATTTTTCCAGTCGATAATTTGGTTTTGATGAACATCAAATTCAGCACTCAATTCAACAAGTGTTTTTTCTGCTTTAATCGCAGCAAGTGCTACCTTAGCTTTAAAATCATTTGAATGATTTCTTCTTGGTCTACGTGCCATAAAATACTCCATATATCGATGTTTATAACATCATTTGGGGAGCAAAATATCACTTATAGGAGTTGTTCAAATTTACGGAGCCATCTCTATGGATGGCTTTCGGGAAAAATGAGGCTTTGATTAAATTGGTTCCTAAAGCTGTATTAGTGGGATTTAAACCATATCAGGTTGCATTGGGTATTTAATTAGACCGATCTGTTCTTGATCACTAATTCCAGATGCAATAATTGCATTCAAAATCATTTATCAAATCAATTCAATAAATACATCTGAATGAGACATACTTGCCTACTATGCATGATAGTAAGTTTTTTGATCATGGTAGATCAGGGTTTCAACAGGAAAATTAAGGAAAATCGGATTACGATGAAGCAAAATTAAAGTTTCCGATCATCTCCTATTGCTACCAAATAAAAGAGGATCGGATAAACTCAAATCAATCGCTACAATGAATTTTATACACAAAAATTAAGTAGCTTTCAGAATCAAATCTAAGCTAGTACAGATAATTGTTTCTTAAATAAATCTAAATCCCGTAAATTGCTTTCCTTTTCCTTAATATCCAGCATCATACTTTCAAGATTTTGTTGAATTTCATTAATAATACGATCCACCAAGACTTGTTGAAGATCGTCAAAATACTCCTGAATATCCTGCTGTGTCCCCTCAGCTAACTGCATAATATGTTCAGAAAGCTGCAGAACGGAATTTTTATGCGCTTTTTTGAGCGAATGGATTTGTTCATTTGTCACATGACCTAAACCAAAATTAGATACCAAACGATCTGTAATTTCATCTGTATCAACATCTAGTGTAGGTGGTGTAAATTGAGAAAGACATTCGCTGACCTGAACTTTGAAAAAATCCAGATCAAAATCAGGATCACTGGTGTCAAATAAATTGATGGCTGCTAGCGTTACTTGCTTACGTATTGTCGATATATCAACAATTTCTGTTAATTTCATTTGTAATGCAGAAATTGAATTTTGTGCAAATAACTCCAACTGTTCAATACTATCTTGAACTCGAGCATAGGGAGTGACGATGATTTTTTCGCGATGTCCATACCCACCTAAGCCAAACTCTCGAGCAAGTTCAGCCCAAAATCCTTCTTTTTCAAACTTTTCAAACTCAACTCTTTTCTCTTCCAAAGTCTCAATATTCAAAAATTGGTATTGCTCGACCTTTAATTGTTGAATAAGCACATTGAGTTTAGTCTTGATCTTTAAGGATTCATCATGAATCACCAAATCAATTTTAGACTTACCACGTTGAAGATGATATTCAGTCGCTTGTTTCTGTTTTAATAAGCTTTCAATACTATTTTTTTCTAACAATCTTATCTTTTGTTCAATTTGTTTACCTAATTCTAATCGAATCGCTTTCACCCTTTGAACAAGTGCGTTTTCTAAATTTTCTAATTTAGCCTGCAATAATTCATTTTTTCTTAGCTTTTGTTGTTTAAGCAATCCATGAAGCTTTTGTAAGTTAGAAAATTCTCTCAGCTGATTTGCTTCAAATACAAACTGAGTATCATGACATAGCGCATCATACTGTTCTTGTAACTCATCATTCAGTTTTGGCAACCCTTCTGCAATACGCCATGATAATGCAGAGATTAACTCTGGCTTAGTTTGATTGATGACATTTAGTAAAGATTTTGAGGCAGGATCTAAATCAGGATTATTCAAATGTTGAGAAATTTGTGTCTCTGCCATTTGCTGAACTTTTAAATCAAGCAATTGCATCATTGCAGCAATCGTTGCTTGTGAACGCACCTCAATAGGATATTTTTGTGCCACTAACTGTGCTTTGACCAAAATATCCCGATCCATACGAAACACTAAGTCACGCTGTGAACCAATCAAATAAACTGCCTTATTATCAATACCAGCGGAAGTTAATTGTTCTCGTAGTAACTTTAAATCAGCAACCGTCAGGAATTGATTAATAATGGACAATAAAAAAACAACATCACATTGACCTAAGAATTCCCGTGTTTGTTGCCCACGAGAAATCACAGGATCATTAAAACCAGGCGTATCGTAGACTTCAATTCCTTGCAAACGTTGATCATTAATGTATATAGAAAACATTTTTGTGATAGCCGTATATTCCCCCTGGCTACCTACATAATTTTTAAGCTGCTCAGCCAAATCCTCTAAACTTTCAGCATGGATACGTTTTTTAGTACCTAAATAATCGCGAAGATTTAAATTTTTGGCCATCTGAACCAGTTCATGACTAGAGCGTAACTCAGGACTAATTTTGCTTTCGATGATTATGGAGGAAGTTTGAACTGTAGGTTTTGCGGATGAGTTTAATTTACGCATGTGCCCAAATAAGCCCTTCGGTGCCTGTTCTTGCTGTTCAGTATTTAACTCTTGTTCGATTTTTTCATATTGTGTTTGATATGCGTCCGCTGATTGTTCTATGCCTTTCCAATCACCAACACTATAAAACTCAATTTCTGCATAAGGTTGTTCAGCATAACCTAATTTAGTCAATGCCGCTGTCATCGGAGTAGCGGCTTTAGGTAATACATCAATAGGAAATAATAAAGCATTTAAAAATGATGACTTGCCAGCCTTCATTTGCCCAACGACCGCAATTTTTAAATTACGACCTTCTTTTTGTGTAGCTTCAACATTGATGTAATAATTTTTCCTTAAACTTTTGAGTTCCGATAAATAACGCTCGGTATCATTTGAAAATAGAAGATTTTGATGCTTTTCAAGAACACTTTGTAAGTGAGCAATCGAGGTTTCAATATTTGGTACATGCACGAAGTTATTCAATTTTAATACCCCCCTTTGCTAATATAATCCTTTAAGGCTTGGTGTACTAAGGCTTTATTTTCGTCCGTTAACTCCATATCTGTAGTTAGGTAAGTACATTTATATCCTAAGAAATCATCCATGCCCTGATCAATTGTGAGCATATACCCAGAAACACCATCTTTACCTATTTTATAGGTATACAATGCTGCACCGTTATTCGAAGGTCTATGCCATTCAAGACTATTTCCAAAATGTTGATCAATATTAGATTTTAATTCTTCAAAAGTACCATGAAGCGTCATCTCTTGTGTTAGTGGAACAATTTCACCACCATGAGATACTGATATAGCTAAATTTCCGGCATTAGTCCCGAAGAATTTTTTGATATTTTCAGGTATATATACCTCTTGAGAATAATCACCACTTTCATCTGAATCATCAATAACCCTTGGAGTAAAATATTTACTCAATTTTGTTCTGTATTCATCCCAAATGAAATTTGCTTTCTCGCCATGTCGTAAACCTGAGCATTTCAGAAAATCTAAATCATCTTCCTGATTTTCAATATTTACTAATAAGTTTTCATCTTTAACTAACTCAAATTTATAATCTACATAATGATAAGTAAGTTTACGATGATGTGGAATCACTTCACGATTCTCATCAAGCACAGTACCTTCTTGTTCGATAATAAAATCATAGATTCCTTGGTGCTCAGATGATTCATCAAAGTGATACTTTGAGGTAAATTCACTGCCAATATAACCTTCACCCTTTTCAATCGCCATGGACTCATGAGCAATATTTCGAATCTGTCCTTCTTGTTCATCAATGAGAATTAAAAAAGCATCCTCTGCTGTATGTCCAGATCCACCCCATCGACTTGTTAGTAACAATCCTTGTCTATTTAAACCGAATGAAATGACATTTCCTGATAATTGATCAATCATCGAATTATCTGTGCCATGTCCAATCGTCAAAATAGTGCTGGCTTCATTTCGTGCCACCAATTTATAGCCATCGCCTTGTTTTTTAAATACAAAGAAATCTATAGGTGCTTGGCAAGCATTACATACATTTTTTCCTTGATCGAAATCACTGAGCACTGGAACTAAATATCGATTTTCATTGTCCAAAGCCTGGTATTCATAAATACCTTGTACCCGAATGTCTTTATCCGAATGTGGATAGAACTTCGCAATTAACTCTGCATGATTATGAAGATCCCAAAGATCAACAGATGTATCTTCTGCGATATAGATTTCCCTATCTTCTGTTCCTTCATTCCCCCATAAACTGACAATACTATTTTTAATTTTTTGTAAAATTTCTGGATGCTTATAAGCTGTATATCCAGTACCTGAAATAACAGCGAGATAGATAGATAAAATTAACCACTGAATTCTTAGACCCTTGGTTTTACCTAGATAAAAGTCAGTAGGTTTTGGTCTTAATACCCCAAATAAATAAAATAAATTACAAGGAAATGATGTAATTTTTTGGGCGGGTATAATTTTATGGCGAGCTACACTTTTTAATATGCTGTAAGGCTTTTTATTGCTTTGAGATGGAATAGCGGCAAAGTTATAGCTTGCAACATGCAATCCATCGCGGTGTCCTTTTTCAAAGTAATAGCTTGCTTCTTTTAAGTTTTTCTTTACTGAATATCCAAAGCTATATATCAGACCTAAAACGTAACTTGCTTCGCCTCCATGAGTTTCAGCGATAGGATGCAAACGTGAAATAGCTTTTTCATCGCCTTTAACAGCAAATGCATAACAATATTGTGCAATTATACTTCGATCTTCCTCAGATTTTACCAGCTTGTGTTGATAAAAATCAATGAAGTACCAACGAGCTTGCTCATTACCATTCTCTGCACATGATCGAATCCATTCATATGCTTTTTTATTATTAAAGTTCACTGCTTCCAGGCTAATTGCTTGTGCAGGATCATCAACTGTGGCTGTTTTTTCTAGATATTGAATATAAGCTGATTGTAAGTCTTGGCGATTGCTTCCACGAGATAAATCACGTAATGCTAAAACTGCTTGAGGTAATTCCTTTTTTGCTTTTATTATCAACCAATCTAAGGCATCCGCTCTCTTCAGCTGAATTGCTTCTAAATAGTACTGAATTGCATGGTCTAAATCTTGGAATTGATTTTCATAAAGCTGTGCGACACAGACGAAACCTTCGGCAAATTTATTTTCCACTGCCATCTGGGTCAAAGCTTCCAAGGCTGGAAGATAATCTTCTTCAACCAATGCTTTATATTTGCTTAATGCTAAATCAATATTTTTCGTATAACACAACCCTATCGCGTGTAATTTAGCAAGCTGAAACCTAATTTGTGGACAAGAGGATTCGTGCTTTTCTAGCCATTTACGTACGGATACTTCTCCTACATATTTGCTCATGATTTCAACGGATTCGTCTATTTCTACACGAGCAAAAAGAATTTTCGCATAGGTAAATTGTATTTCTAACTGACGAGATTGGAATGCAAAATGATTTCTAAATGATTGAAATATCTCTATTGGACCACTTAAAGACTGTTGGTAATACCACTCAATTGAAGGTTGACGTAGAAACTTTTTCACTAAAATTTGGTGATACTGTTCCGCTTTTAGCAGATCGTTTTTATACTCTTCATAATAGTTCGCAAGCTTTTCTAATGCAGATTGATGACCTTGATCGACCCAACGTTTCAAGTCACTTAGGCTAGATTCATCTCCCGCAATTAAAATCTCAATATATTGATCAATTGCATAATCTATATCTTTTTCAACACCTTCACCCCGCTCATACATACCTGCCAATTTATATTGAATGTATGTGGAGTTATTCTTTTCAGTTTGTAGCCAATCCAAGGCATCTGACATGCCTAAACATGCTGCCTCAACCATGAGGTTAACTGCATCATGCTGGTTGCCCTGAACCAACTGAAGATGTGCATAATCAAAATATAAAGTGCTTTGACTATCTACAAGTTGATCAATATGACGTTCATACAGTGATTGCTTTATACGTTTTTCATTTAATTTGTTTTCAAGTTCTTTTGATAAATCTAGAGGTAATTTTTTTTGTAGTTGCTGCTGACGTTGAATAGCCTGGTCTAGATCTTCATATTTACTTTCCAAATCCTCTGTCAACTGATCAATAAATGCAATGAGTTGTTCAAACTTACTTTCACTCTGGAGTGGGGTATTAATTTTTTCTAACCATCCATGAATGTCATCGCCTAAAAGCATCTGGCCTTTTTCCGAATGAATCGCAGCAGCCCAAGCCATGATCCCTTCAATGTGTATATTTTCACGTTTCAGACTGGCTTTAATTGATTCTAAAATTGATGGAAGCTCTTTGCTTGTAACCAAATCAGACTGAGTGACGACAATAAAGACTGGTTTTTGCACGCCGACCTGCGCTAAAAACTTTAAATCATCCTCACGAATCGTGCCATTTTTCGCACTCACAAGCCAAACAAGATGATCGACTTGTATCAATTGCTCTAATGCAATTTTCTCATCTGTTCTGCTTTGATGTGGGCTGTCTGCTTTACTATAACCAGGTGTATCTAAAAATGTGAGATGCTGCCATTTAAAGTTCTCTAACCCTAAATATATATGCTCCAGTAATTGTGCTAACTGCAGAGGCTGATCTGTTGAAGTGGAATCAAATAGATGACTTAATTGTTGAACCTGTTCTAGTGATAACTCTAAATTCTGTTGAAATAGATTTTTTGCTAAATACGAACTCGTTTCACTGTATCCGATATAGGTCGGCACAGCAGTACAAGGCTCTAACGCTTCAGGTAAATAATCTATACTTAAAAACGTATTTAAAAATCTAGATTTACCAGCACTAAAGCCACCACCAAAACCGATTACACATTTCTGATCAAGATATGTGCTAAAAATAGATTGGTTTAAATGTTCAACTAATTGCTTGAATTGCTGTTGTTTCACTAATAAATTTTGAGGATCACTTAGCTCTATAGCTCTGATTATTTGTTGATATAAATCATTACTTAGAAAACTAGTACTGAATCCAGAATTTAAAATTGTCGATAAAGTATTAAGTATAAGAGGTTGATTCATTGTAAAAATCCAAATTTATAAACTTTGTAAATATTGAAGTGCTTCTTTATGACCTTGATCTGCTGCTTCTCTAAGCCACTTTTTAGCCAAATTTAGATCTTTACTAGTACCCCAACCCTCTATATAACAACCTGCCAAATTGTATTGTGCTTCTATATGCCCATTTTTTGATGCTTTTACAAAATACCTAAAAGCTTTATTGTGACTTACTTCAACTCCAATGCCATGTAAATACGCACAGCCTAAATTAAAATAAGCATCAATGTGTTCTTGCTGACGTGCTAAATCAAACCAATGGACTGCCTGATACTCATCTTTTGGAGTACCGAGTGCATGGATATAACATAATCCCAACATATTTTGAGCATCGCTATTTCCTTGTTCTGCGGCTTTCATAAAGTATTGGTAAGCTTTAGTTTTATTTTCTTTAACACCTACTGCATTTAATAAACAAATACCTGCGTTATACTGTGCTCCAGCATATCCCTTATTCGCTGCGCGTTCATACCATTCAAATGCTTTAGGCTGATTTTTCTGTACTCCCCAACCATAGGAATAACATCTTCCTAAATTATTTTCAGCATCTAAAAATCCTAGACTTGCTGATTTTTCATACCACTCAAATGCTAGTTTTTCATTTTCTAAAGTTCCCCAACCATTTAAATAAAAGTTCGCTAGTTGATTTTGGCTACTTGGATGGCCTTGAATAGCAGCCTTTTTATACCATTGATAAGCTAAAACTAGGTCCTCTATTACTCCAATTCCATGTTGGAAACAAAAAGCTAGATTACTCTGTGCTTCAGAGCAACCTTGATCTGCAGATTTTTTGAACCAATGAGATGCGTAATCATTATTTTGTTCTACTCCCCAACCATAAAAGTAACAATCACCCAAATTATTTTGGGCTTCTGCATGACCTTGCGTAGCAGCATTTAAAAAATAATTAAATGCCTTTTCATGATTTTTTTCAGTGCCACGCTCATTTAAATAACACCAGCCCACAGAGTATTGTGCAGCAGCATGATTTTGCTCAGCTGCTTTTAAATAGTAATTGAAAGCTTGGTGATCATTTTGAGTTACACCCCAACCATTTAAGAAGCAGTCACCCAATGAGTATTGACTATTGCTATTATTAAATGCTGCAGCTTTTAACAACCACTCAACAGCAATTCCATCATTAACAGATGTACCTCGCCCATAGAGATAGCACCACCCTATCGCATATTGTGCAGGTACAAAGCCTTGCTCTGCTGCTTTCATATACCAAGTGAACGCATGCTCATCACTCTGCGTTATACCCCAACCATATAAATGACAGTCAGCTAATAAATGTTGAGCATTTAAATTATTTAGCTCAGCTGCCTCTTTTAAGTAGTTAAAACCTTGTCTTTCATTTTCAGCTATTCCCCAACCATATAGATAACAGCGGCCTAAATTAAATTTAGCATCGCTATTTTTTTCAGATGTCTTTTTGAAATATTCAAATGCTTTTTCCTCATTCGCATCTGTGCCCTGACCTCTTAGATAGAATTCTCCTAATTTGTTCAGTGCATATTCAGAATCATGTTTTGATGCAAGCTGATATTCTTGAAATGCTAAAACAAAGTCTTGCATACAGCCATATCCCTGCTCATAACACTCTCCCAATAAATTATGGAAATAGCTATTATCAGGCGAGTGCTGTGTTGCAACTTGAATCCATTTGAAACGCTCCTCCAAACTCACATTCTTCAGCTCATCAAAATGATTGGCAAGGATTAAAATAATATCCTGAATGACATCCATACCTTGACGATTTAGATTTTGAAAATGCTGTAATGCCTCTGCGTATAATCCACTCTCTAACATCATTTGTGCTTTTTGGTATTCAAATCCTTGCATCTGCTCTGGATTATTAAAGTCGGCTGTCGGCAATACTTTCTCAAGTAAATGAGGTAGTTCATCTACATTCACTAAAAATTGTTCGATTAAATTTTTATTGGTTTGAAAGTTTGTACGTAGTTCTTTTAAAGTCTCTTGAGCTAATGTTTTTTCATATTTTGAAAATGCATCATCATTTAGACAAATTTTGCTATATAACTGGATTTCACTTTGTAATTGCTCAAGTTTTTTTTGCAATTTCGCTTTTAATTGCATCAAAATAAATTTTAATTTTTCAGTACTATGATCAATGACAGGATGGTTTTGTGTATTTAGCCATTCCCATAAATTTTTTCCATATAGTGTTTTAAAGTTTTGCTGGAAAATACTTAAACCATCAAATTTAGCTGCATGATTGTCTAGCAACTTCATCATTAAATCTTGTTGATCTGGATTAAACTGTTCACTCACCCAAAGTACAATATATGTTTCGCTACGCAGATTATCTTTAAAAAGAGTAAACAGCTCAGAGAGATCATCGATTGACTGGCAAGGCAGTATAAAAATTTGAGCTTGTTTCGTTGTCCTATATTCCTTTTCATCACTCTGATGTTGGACAGTTAGACTCAAATCATGCCATGTCCACTCAGGGGACCCGATAAAGAGTTCTGAAATCAATCCATTACAATCATTATGAACATCAGACAGTTGTAGCCCAGATAGATCTTGCTGAACGAGCTGAAGTTTTTGTCCGCAATAATTCACTAGCGAAAGCTGATTGTCCTGATGATAGAAATAATTCTGTTTAAGACTAGTCGAAATCTGCTTGCCCGATTCACCAAGATCTACATTGATCTGTTTTAGAAAATCCTTAAGATCGTTCGTGTCAAATGTAGTCGGTATATTCAGCAAAATTTGGTTTTTATTTACCAATTCAGTATGACGAATATTTTGTGTAATCTGAGTCATTAAACGACCAATCGATGCTGAACTTTCGTTCCAAATTTCATAATCAATTTGAACTAATAATGCTGAAATCGATTCATCTATAGATGCCTTTAATACTTCAATCGTATGTTCTTGCTCTGATGACGCTTGGGGTTGAGCCAATAACTTCTTCACCAAATTAATTTTTGGCTGTAATGTCGAATCAACTTCTGTCTCAATTTCATTGGAAAAATCAAAACTAAAACTCGCAAAATCCTGCATGATAATTCCTTATTGCTCCAATTAATCTTGAGATGAAATGTCTTTCGATTGGTTAAGTATGTTTTGCATATTTTGACAAGCAGCAGACACTCGTTGTTGTAATAAAGTACGCTGTTCTAAATCGGCCGATAATTGAACTTCAATTTTTTCAATATTGTCACTTTGATCCGCAAGATGTTGTTCTAAGCCAAGATAAATTTGCTCAAAGCACCGTAGCGTTTGCTGTTTTAGCTGTTCTTGAATCGAATTTAATAGCTGAATAGATATGCTATTTAAATGCTGATCAACCACTTGACGTGCTTTTTCTAATTGCTGTTTTTCAGCAAATAAAAAACCACCAATTAAGCCAGGTAAAACTAAGAAAGGTATAGTCACACCTAAAGCCAATGCAGCGATTCCACCTGCAACGCCCCCGAGTACAGCCGCTTCCTTTGCTCGACTTTTTTCAAGATTGAAATCAGTAATATTATTCTTTTCACTCAATTCATACAGCTGTGTCAGATCTACTGCCGTATTTAATTTCGCAGCAGATCGATGTATCACTGGATGTAAAAACTGTTGTGTCGCGAGTTGAAAAGCATTTTGTATATCGGCCTGAATACTGGCCTGTAACTGCTGCGCTTGTTCAACGACGAGGTCGTAATAATATAAACGACGGCTATTGAGTACCTGCTCAATCGTATTCATCACATCTTGGCTGATACGAGTATCAACCAACCTTAATAACATCTTTTTTTCTATGTCATACTGTGACCTTAACTCTGCTTGAGCATTTACAATCTGTTGTTTTTTATATTCTAGTTGCTCTCTAGATTGATCCAAATCAAGCTGTTGTTGCAAACTTTTATGAGCAGAGATAATAAGACTTTCAACTTGCTGTTTAAAACACTCTGAAAATATTTCTGATTGATTTTCCTCAATATGATTCAAGATTTCTGCAAAACCTTTTAAATCACCTTGGTGTGCAGAACACCCTCTTACTAAGGAATAATCCAAATCAATCCCTGCTTGTTGTGCAACTGTCTGGCGCACTGATTCACGTTCAACTTGTGCGATCAGGTCCTCTTGGCAAATGAGTAACGAAAGCGTTTTACCAAACATATATTGGCGAGCTACAAATTGTTGTTCTGCTTCACCTAAATGCGTTTTGGATACACATAAAATAAAACTACTATGTGCTGTTCCTGAATAGCGAATGAGCGCTTGTTCATGTGAACCGATATTAGATTCAAGTCCTGGGGTATCGACTAAGACTAGATCTGGATGTTGTGCCAGAACAGCATTGTGTAAATACATTTCTACATGATGAATAGCATCAGCATCTAAAATATGCTGTGCTCTCAATGTTTGGTAATGTGCCAATTCATATTCAGTTGATATAGGTTCGTGCTCATTTCCACTCACTACAATGACTTTTTGATTACCATACTCAGCATAATGAAATTCTGTCGGATATGAAGTACACGCACCTAAGTCTGTGCTCTGAATATTCTGACCTAACCATGTATTCAATAGCGTGGATTTACCAACACTAAATTTTCCAATTAATGGCACAGACAACTTAAAGTTAGCAATTTGTGTTTCAAGCTGTTCAATTTGTGATTTCAATGATTGCGATAAAAAATTTTCATCAACTAAGCTTTCAATCTCTGCAAGAGCATCCAACCAACTCTGACGTTGTCGATCGAGTGTTGTGATTCGATATGGTGTAAATCCTGCTGATTTTAATTGCCAAAGTAAAAATAATGTTAAATCCCAAATCGATATCTCTTTTATAGAAGCGAAATGCTTTAGATATAGATCACTTACTTGATGATTATTTTGATCAAAATTAGGATTTTTTAAATGATTAAAAAGCATCAAGGATGATTCTTGATTCTCCTCTGTCTGCTTAATCTTTTTTAATTGATGCAATAAATTCTGTTGTAAAGCAGGTTGATCCCTAAAGCATTGCAAGAACCTGAGTGAATCTAAATCTTCTACACCTACTTTTTCTAAAAAAGCTTGTAAATAAAGTAAATCTCTCCCTTTCCACATACCTTCTGTTTGATGAATAAAGTTATTTACCGCATTACACAGTCTGAGCTCTGCTGACATTTCACTATAACGCATGCCGTGCACTGTCTGTACATGACTTAAATTTAACCAATCTTGTAATAAGGAATGTTGTTCCTGTTGAGAAATTCGTTCTTCATGTCGATTAATCTCTTGCCTCAATTTCTGATAGCCAAGAGACATCGATGCATATATCTGCTGCAAAGCGTATTGATGTTCTTGTTGCAAATGAGTGAGATTATGCTGAATTAATTTTAGCTGAGTTTGTACAATAGCAATGAATTCAATAGAAAGACGCTGCTCAGACTGTAGTCCTTGTAGCATACGCAAAGCCGCCATCTGTGCAGTGATAAGTGCACAAGTCTGTTCATTTGATTCATTTTGTAATTGTGCTGGATCAAGAATCGCCAGTTTAATTTTTTTTAAAAAATGATGCGGCGTTGTTTTTCCAGTAGCCTGAGGTGCTAAGACATTTAATGCATCAAGGACTGCACTTTCTACGATTTGTCGATTATTTTGATTTTCTATTAAAAAATGATCAACACTTTGTTGAACTACGAACGGGCTCTGCTGCGCACTCAGCAATTTAAGATTTTTCTCACTTAATTGAGAAATAATCATTTGATCTTCTAAAGCAGGAACATTGATATCATCGACTTGGTGATTTTCTCTAATGAGATCATTAAAATTATTCATTTGATCTTGAGTAGCTTGATTGTTTTCCATTATTTGGTGTCTCTGATTTTGTTCATTCACTACCGCTTGATAACCTGTACAAGCTAACTGCCATTGCTGAGTCGAAATCTGTGCAGCCTGATTAACTGTGCGCATCCAACCATGCGCCATATGTTCAAATCCATGTTCAAACCATCGGCGCTGTTGCAGATTTTGAAATAAAAATTGAGACAATACAGGGGCAAGCAAACCAATTGGACCTGCTATTGTGACTGCAGCTGTAACAAGTAAGCTTTGTAAACCACGATTTGCAGCTGCCTGCTGAATTGCGATCCAAAATGTTTTTTCATTAATTGAGCCATCTTGATAAGATGTATAGATCTCTTTCACATCCCAACAAAATGTGACTAAAAAGGCTGCTATACCTGCATGCATTTCAGTCACAAGGCTTAAGCCACCAGCAGTAAAAGCCTTTAAACTTCCTGTTTGTATACTGTGTAAAGTTTGTTTTTCTTTTAAGTGTGCCATTAAGGCTGGACCAGCAGCATCTATTGCCAGATCGCCCTGACGTATTTGATTGAGTGTTTTGAGTAATATTGGACCTAACTCAATAGCACTAACAAATGCTACTGCCATTGTCGAACTACTTGCAAAATCACTCATATCATCAACAAAAGAGTGCTGTTGTGCATAAACTGGAGCTTCGCCAGCTTGTAATGCCTGCTTACCAGCATGTGCTTCTGCATAACTTAACGGTAATGATTCAATACCATTTATATCAACTATCCGATCTGTAAAACTGATTTGGCTTAAGGCTTCATATTGGTCTATTTGACCTGATATTTGTGCTTGTTCTAAATGTCGTTGATATAGCATTGAAATTTCATGATACTGATCACTTGGTACAATAATCTGCTGACCAGCATATTTTGCGACTAGTGCACCGGATTCATCAGTAAATAATTCTGCCCCAGCTGCATAACTTTGTTCCGCTGTTGCAAAATATTTTGGATTAAATGCCAGACCTGAATCAGTAGTAATATCTATTGAACCAAATTCACGGCTGTTAACTAGATGTGCATGATCGTCTTGTGCCGAATTTGCTTGGTTTACGTTATAACTAGCCGCATGATGAGTTTCAGCAAAATATCCTGCCCCTCCAAATTGGTTATTATTAATCTGGGAAGAATTTGTAGAAAAACTCTGCCATGCTCCTTGTTCTGCCTCACCTATATTTTTATCTTTTATTATTTCATCTGCTAAAAAGTAGCTTATTGTTGTTGAATTATCTAACTTGACCATTATTTAAAATACATTTGAACTTTTGTTAAATTATATATTTTTCAATAAAATTAAACATCTAATTTTTAGTGATTTATCTCTGCATTTCAGCTTGATAATGAATTTATAAAAGAATTTTTTCTTTTGATTGCCAAATCTACAAAAAGGCTGTGATCGGATTTGAAATCATTGCTAACATCATCTTTAGTCAGATAAAAAGAAAATGTTTAACCCATTTTTACCCGAGTAAAATTTTATGAACTAAAGATTACTACTGTAATCTTTAGTTACGTAAGTGTCCGCTAGCGAATCCATTTAAATACAAGCTAGTACAATTAAAGAATTAACAAATCTTTCTCGATGTCACTTTCCGCACTCATTTCAGATTCGTCATCTACCCACACTTTGTGTTCTACATCTTGAGTTAAGCTACTCATTCCATGTGTAGGTTTTATACCCATTGCATCAAGTTTTTCCTTTAATGACATAATCATATTTTCACGTTCAATGGACCAACTCGATGCAAAGCATCTCCAGAATGTCCATCCTGCACGTTCTAAAGCACGTTGACGAATCATATCATCATGCCATTGTTCTGGCCCATGATAGCTATCACCATCACACTCAACTGCTAAACGCTGATCTCCATCCGATTCAACCACTAAATCAATTCGATAGCTTCCAACCTTGACCTGTGGAGTAACTGTGTATCCCATTTTATGTAATACCGTGAATACAGATTTTTCAAACTCTGATTCACATAACTCTAATTTTGCTTCAAATGATGCTTTTTGATCCTCTTGCAAATCATAAAAATGATTGAGTAAATTCAGCCTTAAATCTTTTGGTGATATATGATCACCACTCACGGAGTGGACAAGATACATCCGTTCACGAGCACGGCTTGCAGCCACGTTAAATCTCTGTTCATGATCGGATCTACTCAAAGCATGACAATTCTGAGGATCTGCTACCATAGATAAGAAAATAATATCTCTTTCTGCACCTTGGAATGCTGAGGCATCCCCACAAGCAAATTGAACTTGGGTAAGAGCCCCTGCACCAAATTCATTCAAAGCTTCTGATTGAATGAACTCAGCCTGTGCTGGCCCCAATAATGAGATCACGCCAATTGATCTATTCGCATATCGTTCATCTTTAAGAAGAAGCTTCATTTCCTCAATAATTGCTTTCGCTTCTATTCGATTAATATGTTTGCTGTTTTTAGATTCTCTATACCCCTGCGGTGTATAAATTGCGACTAAGGCTGGGCTTAACTGCTCAGATTTCTTCGATAATCGCATTGGCTTAATACGGTTACCATAAAAGTTTTTATTACTGTAACTAATGATCGCAGGATGACAGCGGAAATGCTCTAGAAGCATCACGCTTGACTCATAGATAGAAGAAGCCATGTCGTATAAAGACATATCTGGTGTTAAATATGCAGCATGTGGCTGACCATGGAGATAACGATTTCTTAATACATCAATTTGAGCACTTGCTAGACCGACATTACTTGGAGAAACCTGTTTATTATCCCCTACAACTAATAATTTTTTAGCACGCATTAAAACAGGTAATACGTCAATTGATGATTGTGACGCCTCATCTACAATCACTAAATCAAAGAGACCTAATTCAGCAGGCATAGATTCAGAAACCTGAAGATGTGACATGACCCAGCAAGGAATAGCTGCTGTTGCCTCTTTAAGGGCCGCTTGAGCATCTTTTCTATAACGTGGAGCGTTCTTGCCTGTCCCTTTTCCATAGTGTTGTACAGCAATTTTATAGCGCTGTAATGCAACTAAAATTTTATCTGAGGCATTTTCCTTTAATGCCAACCACGTCTTGTTTGCTGCCAATTGAGCGTAATTCTGAGACAGATTCTTCTCGTGAATACGACGACGCTCATACAAGTTTTCAATTCGACTTGTATTACTAATAGTCATTACAAAAGTCTCAAGACGCTTCCATTCCCAAGCCTCGACCAATGTGTTACGTAATATAGGATCCTCAATTTCTTGGGCGTAAGGAATCTCTAGAATATCTTTACTAAGAATCACAGCATTTGTTTGGCTCAATTTAATACTGGCCAATTTAACTCTGTCAAAATCCTCAGTTAGATCTTTCAAATGAGCTAATTTCTTTAATAGATCGGCATATTCTCTTAATTCATTTTCATATAGCGAATCTGAATCAACCTGGGACACAATTTTTTTCAACTGATTTGATATTTTATTATCAAACTCTGATAAATAAAGTATTTGATCAGCCAGTTGCTGTTGATAGACTTCTAAATTAAATATTTTTAACTTCTGACCTAATAATTGAATCAAGTCATCAATATTTTTAGGTAATCCATAGAAATCAAAAGATTTAGCTCTACTAAAAACTTTTAGATAATTGGCACTAAATACATCCAAATACTTATTTTTCAAATCTAGGCATTTTTGGGTTCTAATGATGAGCTGCGTGAACTCTTTTAATATTTCATCAATACCACGATTATTTAACTCGATTAAAGGGATATCTAATTGTGCTGCAATACTATTCCATTTACTCATAAAAACATTAAGAGTTTGCCTTCTATCAATATATTCTTTAACTCTTTTCCACTCATCTGATGTATCAGGATATTTTCCAGAAACTTTAATTGACTTAAATA
>NZ_JAUZUV010000022.1:0-32241 GCF_031844265.1 Acinetobacter sp. RG5
CATGACAGATGGGAAAAGACATCAATATAATCAAGGAGGTGTCTATGCGTCATGTCGTGGTGATTGGGGCCGGTATTACCGGAGTAACCACAGCTTATGAGCTGGCACAATCAGGCTATCAAGTGACTGTGGTTGATCGGCATCTTTATCCGGCAATGGAAACATCCTTTGCCAATGGCGGCCAGCTTTCTGCCTGTAATGCCGAAGTATGGAACCAGAAAGCCACGGTACTCAAAGGCATCAAATGGATGTCACAAAAAACCGCACCACTTTTGCTCAATCCTTCTTTCAGTGTGCATAAATACAGCTGGCTCATGGAATTTCTGGGCAATATCAAACATTATGAAGCCAATACCCGAGAGACTGTACGGCTGGCTTTACTGGCAAGAGCACGCTTATTTGAAATTGCCGAAACAGAAAATATTGATTTCAATTTAGAAAAACGTGGAATTTTACATTTTTATCATAACAAGACAGATTATGATGTTGCGATCAAAGTCAATGATCTGTTGTGTAGCGGTGGTCTGGAGCGCAATGCCATTTCCAATGCAGAAATCAAGCAGATCGAACCTGCATTAACTGGCGATTATTATGCAGGATTTTACTGTCAGAGCGATGCCACCGGGGATATTCATAAATTTAGTACCTGTTTGGCCAAAGCCTGTATGCAAAAAGGCGTGAAATTTGAGTTTGGTCAAGATGTTTTTGTTGTTGATCATCAGGCTCAGAATATTCGGGTTAAATGCAAACCTAGTACTGAAAATGTCCATTCCTTTCCAGATGATGTTCTAGAAATTAATGCAGATGCCATAGTGGTCTGTGCAGGGGTTGGCAGCTATCAATTGGCTGAAATACTTGGTGAGCGAGTCAATGTCTATCCAGTCAAAGGCTACTCGATTACCGTGCAACTGAATGATGAGCAGAGCCAGAACAAAGCACCTTGGGTCAGTCAGCTAGATGAAAGTGCGAAAATTGTCTTGTCACGCCTAGGCAAGGATCGTTTGCGTGTTGCAGGAACAGCCGAGTTTAATGGCTATAACCGGGATATTCGTGCTGACCGAATTCAACCTTTAATTGACTGGACCAATCGTAATTTTGACCTGTGTACTGAGCATGTGGTGCCTTGGGCGGGCTTACGCCCAATGATGCCAAATATGATGCCTGTGGTACGCCGTGGCAAATATGAGCGGGTCTTTTACAATACCGGGCATGGTCATCTGGGCTGGACTTTATCAGCTGCAACGGCTGCAATGATCAGTCAGGAAATTGCGCAATACTATCCTGCTTAAATTGATAGCCCGCTTGCGGGCTATTTTTTACACCAAAAATCTCATTTTATATGACGATAAATTATAGTATTTTGAAATTAAATCAATCATATAGTCGATAAATACCGGTAAAGCGTTCACAGCCTTTCTGCTTGCTACTGACCGCTAAAATGGCTTTACTATAATTAAATTCATAGCGGCAGTCATTTTCGTTATCGGTGATCTGGTTTTTTGTCTCAGGCGTAGTATAGGCTAAAAAAGGAATGATCTGCTTCTCGGTCCGGTTATTTGGATTACGATAGGCTAGGCCTTCAATCTTGATCCGGTCTTTGGTCAGTTGATGAATCTTGAGATGTACAGGCTGCTTGGCGATTTGTCCCTGTTCAAACTTAATATAATGCTGGGTCAGACTTTGATTCAGTGAAATATAGACATTTAAATCATCTAAACGCCATTCAAACTGCTGTTTAAAACAGTCTAGCGTTTTGCATTGCTGTAAACGGGTCGCCCATAATTGTTGGCTATCTTGTAATAAGCGCACAGGCGCATCGGTAATCAGAAAAGCAGTAAAGTATTGGTCTGCGAGTTTTGCACGAGATTCAGCCAGCGATGCTGAGCAGACTTTATTCATGGCAGCCGTTTTTTGGCTGTCATCGCTACAGTTTAGTGTGATCGCCGAGCTACCTGTAGAAATCATCCCCAGACCGAGCATCAGGCCAATTATTTTCAACATATTTATATCAGTTTTCAGTAGCATGATCGCTTATACTTTCACTGTGTTACGCTTGGTCTAACTATAGCGAAATAGAAAGCAAGTGTACAAGATTTCAATGGGCTATTTCTAAAGGATGTATAAGGTGATCGCACAAATTCGTATTGGCCAGGGGCTGGATGTGCATGCATTTGAAGAAGGTGATTTTGTCACTCTGGCAGGCATTCAAATTCCGCATACTCACGGTCTGAAAGCACATTCGGATGGTGATGTAGTGCTGCATGCACTCTGTGATGCTTTGTTGGGTGCATTGGCGCTTGGAGATATTGGCCAGCATTTCCCAGATACAGATCCTGGGTTTAAAGGTGCAGATAGCCGGGTACTACTCAAGCATGTTTATCAGCTAATTCTGGATCGTGGTTATCACCTGAATAATGCCGATATTACCGTGGCCTGTGAACGTCCAAAACTGGCTAAGCACAATCTGGCGATGCGTCAAAGTATTGCAGATGTCTTGGATGTTGATGTGACTCAAATCAGTATTAAAGCCACCACCACTGAACAGTTAGGTTTTACCGGTCGTCAGGAAGGCATTATGTCCATGGCAACCGTGCTGTTGAGCCACAGTAAATAAAATCAGGCAAAATAATTTGGATTAATCAGGGAAAGTTCCAGTTCCTGCGTTGCTTTACGACCTTGTAGCTGTAGGGCAACCGCATGCATTAAACCGGTCCAGGTTTCATTTGGTTCCCAGATCTGATGCAAGTGTTCTTGTGCTGTAGGCATATCGATATCCATATAGTACTGACGATATAAGTACATCAGACAGCTGACATGGTAGTTTTGCGAACAATGTACCCAGACCATTTGCTCTTTTACCAGATGATCGATCAGGTCCAGTACCAGCAGGCATTGATTGTCTGAAGGGGTTTCCCAGGAAATCGGAACCTGAATATAGTTCAGTCCCAGCTCAAGGCAAATTTTATCTTCATGCGGCAGATACTGTTCGCTATCGGTCAGCGCCACATTGATGACTGTAGATACACCGTATTCTTTCATCAGCTGTAGCTGGGCAGTAGTTGGTTGACCGGAGCTAAACAGATGTTCGTGTACGAATTGAAAATTCTCAATCTGGCTTAATGCCGTTTCAATATCATTCATCAGATAAATTTTCCTTGTTCTAGAAATGCAAACGCCATCTTGGCGATGGCGTTGGTCAGATCATTTAACGATTAGGTAAAATGTCTTTCAATGCCTCATGCATGTCGAGTAAAACTTTTTCAGTCGTTTCCCAGTCGATACAGCCATCCGTAACGGATTGACCGTATTCCATATCATTCAGGTTCGCCGGAATGTCCTGACGACCACCCTTAAGATGACTTTCTACCATAATACCAACAATTGACTTGTTTCCATCAAGAATTTGTTCGGAAATGTTTTTAAGTACAAGTGGTTGCAGGTACGGGTCTTTGTTAGAGTTGGCGTGGCTGGCATCAATCATGATCTTGGTGCTGACTTTGGCCTTGGCTAGAGCAGCTTCTGCATCGGCAACCGAGCCTGCATCGTAGTTCGGCTTGCCATTACCGCCACGCAGTACCACGTGAGCATAAGGATTGCCTGAAGTGCGAATCACAGCCACCTGGCCTTGATCATTCAGACCGAGGAAGCTGTGACCATGTTTCACAGATTGCATCGCATTGGTCGCGACCGTTAAACCGCCGTCAGTACCATTTTTAAAGCCGACTGGTGAAGAAAGACCAGAAGACATTTCACGATGGGTCTGGCTTTCTGTGGTACGTGCACCAATTGCTGACCATGAAATCAGGTCTTGGTAATACTGTGGCGAGTTTGGATCAAGTGCTTCAGTGGCACATGGCAAGCCCATTTCATTCAGTTCAAGTAATAGCTTGCGACCGATACGCAGACCTTTTTCAATATTGAATGAATCATTCATGTCTGGGTCATTGATCAGACCTTTCCAACCTACGGTAGTACGTGGTTTTTCAAAATAAACCCGCATCACGATATATAAGCTGTCTTTAACTTTTTCGCTCAGCACTTTTAAGCGCTCAGCATATTCATGCGCCGCCTCTGGATCGTGAATAGAACAAGGGCCAATTACAACGAACAGGCGTTTGTCTTCACCATCCAGAATTTTACGAATCGTTTCACGACCATGCAGTACGGTTTGATAAGCAGTTTCAGTCAACGGTAACTCTGCTTTAAGCTCGGCAGGGGTTACAAGAGGAATCATGCTGTGGATATTCACGTCATCAATATCTGATGCTGAAATAGGATTTGACTGTTGTGTATTCATTGCCGTCACTGGTTCGATCATACAAAAGGTTGTTTAATAGCCCGAATATAACATGAATGATGCGTCACTTTGTTATAAAAAAGATGAATACTTCTTTGAAAAAAAAGTGATGAATCGGATAGTTAACTTAAACGGACGGGGAATTTTGGCTCATGATTATCATTGCTGTTTCAGCAGGTTGGGCCGGTTTTGATTTCACAGGATTAATCATGAAATTTACACCGAGGGCAAATAGGGTGATACCTAAAATTTTGCGGATCAGTTTTTCCGGCATACGTGAACTAAGCAAGGTCCCCACAATAATTGCCGGAATAGAACCCACCAATAACCACATGAGTAGCATGAAATCGACATTGCCTGAAGACATATGACCCAGCCCTGCAACCAGGGTCAGTAACACTGCATGCACAACATCTGAGCCAATGATACGAATCATCGGCAGATTCGGGAACATCACTACAAGTGCCATGATGCCAAATGCGCCGGCACCCACTGAAGAGAGCGTGACAAATATGCCCAAGATAATGCCCATGATGATAATGGCTACGCGCTTTTCCTTGGCTTGCAGCTTTACTTTTTCCAGATCTTGGGTCATATCCGGTAGTTCTTGTTTTCTGTATTTATTAAAAAGATTTTCGATCTGGCTACGAAACAGAATGGATAAGCCGGTAATGGTTAGCATAAAGCCCAATACCATGGTCAGGACGGCCTTGTAATGCGTTGATTGGCTCAGATAGTTATCAAGAACCCAATGTGTTGCAAAAGATGCGGGAATACTGCCAACGGCCAGCCAGATCACAATCGGCCAGACAATATTCATTTTCTTGGCATGCACAAACGAGCCACAGAATTTAGAAATCGCGGCATAGAGCAGGTCAGTACCAATCGCGATATGCGGTTCAATCCGGAATAAACTGATAAGAATTGGCGTCATTAATGAACCGCCACCGACACCGGTGACACCTACACAAAAACCTACCAGAACGCCTGCTAAAATAAATTCAATCGGACCAAACATGCATATATGCCAAAATCAAAAAACGAGCATATCTTATGACTTTTGGATATAAGTCGTTGTCTTGATTATTGATTTACTTATGCATAAAAAAGATAAAGCTAGGTGAAGAATATTAGGTGATCTTTCATGTTTATTCACTGGGTTATGTATAAAGTGCGAATATAATGATTGATTTTAACTGTCCGATTTGCCCCATTTCTGTCTAATTGAATGTACCTGTAAATGTCGATTTAATTCTTGTTATGCAAGCTCCCTTATTGACTAAGTTATTCTAAACGGTGGGTTTCTTAAAATTAGAAGATACTTAAGCTTCTTCCGGAATAGCCATAGGATTATGTTAGAATCCCGATTCAATAAATTTCCATGCGGATCTGAGAGGAAACCCACTTGCTAAATCGAAAACTTAAAATTGGAATCGTGGTCGGTGAAGTTTCTGGAGATACGCTTGGCGCAAAATTGATTCGCCGTTTTAGTGAGCAAGGCATTGATGCTGAATTTGAAGGTATCGGTGGGCCACAAATGATCGCTGAAGGCTTTAAAAGCTATTATCCGATGGATATTTTATCGGTGATGGGCATTGTCGAAGTTTTAAAAGATATTAAAAAACTGTTTGCTGTGCGGGATGGTCTGGTGGAAACCTGGACTAAAGATCCGGTCGATATTTTTATCGGGATTGATGCGCCTGATTTTAACCTGCGTTTGTCAAAAACCATTAAACAAAAACAGTTACCGATTAAAACCGTGCAATACGTCAGTCCTTCGGTCTGGGCATGGCGTCAAGGCCGTATACATGGCATTAAAGCCAGTATTGATCTGGTGCTGTGCCTGTTTCCATTTGAAAAAGCGTTCTTTAAAAAATGGGATGTTCCTGCAGCTTTTGTCGGACATCCGCTCGCTAGCCAATTGCCACTTGAAAATCCAATTCTGGAGGCTCAGATAGAATTAGGCCTCGATCCACATCAGAAATATATTGCCTTATTACCGGGAAGCCGCCGTGGCGAGATTGAGCGTTTGGGACCTTTGGTTCTGGATGCAGCTAATATTCTGCATCACAAATATCCGGATTATACCTTTCTGATTCCTGCGATTAATGATGCACGCAAGCAGCAAATCGAAAGTTTACTGGCCACTTATCCTGAGAGCTTAAAAACCCAAATTCGCTTGATGGAAAATACCAGCGCTGAATCCAAAATTGGCCGTCAGGTCATGAATGCATCCAATATTATTGCACTGGCGTCTGGAACTGCAACGCTTGAAGCGATGTTGCTGCACCGTCCGATGGTGACTTTTTATAAATTGCACTGGCTGACCTATCGAATTGCCAAATTACTGGTAAAAATCCCATATTTTTCATTACCAAATATAATTGCTGGCAAAAAAGTGATTCAAGAACTCATCCAATCCGCTGCTACACCTGAAAATCTGGCAGCTGAAATTGAAAAACTGATGGATATTGAAGCAGCGCAGATTCAGGTTATGCAGCATATCACCATGCACAAGCAGCTACTTTCTGGCAATAGCGAAGATCCGGTCACAGCAGTATTGGCATTAGTCCAGTAATTTTAGTCTGGTAATAAAGACTGGTTCTTCTGACAATTCAGCCGGTATTGGGTGGGCGTCTGTTCAAACTGTTTTTTAAAACTTTGACTAAACGCCGTCTCGGATGAATAACCAACCAGATAAGCGATCTGCTGGATACCAAATCCACTATTTCTCAAATATTGCGCTGCCAGACGCAGGCGGTGCTGTTGCAGATAGGCAAGGGGCGGTTCACCGACAATCTGGGTAAATAACTGGGCGAATTTGGAACGTGACATATGACATTGTTCGGCCAGACTTTCTACAGTCCAGAATTGTTCAGGTTTGCCATGAATCGCTGCCAGTGCATTGGATAGTTCCGGATGCGAGAGCGCATTTAGCCAGCTCGAGGCATTTTCCAGGTTTAAAATATAATCACGTACGCATTCAATCAGTAAAATACTGACCAGATGATCCAGAATCTTGTCACGTCCGGGACGAAGCTGCTGGGTTTCCAGTGCCAGAAACTGCAAGCCAACCTGTAACCATTCTGGCGCCGTATCACCCAGAATATGTTGAATATGCAGGTATTTAGGTAATGCACTCAAAAGAGGTTTGGCCATCTGGATATCCAAGCTAGAACGAATAGCCAGTATGAAACTATGCTCCGCCGAATTTTCCCGATTGAGATCAACACATTGCTGTGCATTGCTCTGAAAATAAGGGTTAATCGCATGGTGCTCAGAAAAATCGGCATTGTCTGGGCAGGAAACATGATGGGAGGAACCTGCGGGTAATAGCACCAGATCACCTTGTTGCAGCTCCAGTCGATCACCATTCATGAACTTTAATTGCGCCTGTCCTTGTAACAGGATATAGGCCAGCATAAAGGGTTCATGTTGATAGTCAAAGCCGCCCGGATGAAATACATTCAGATAAAGATATTCCGATTTTTCCAGATGAATATCATCAAAAATTTTACTTAAAGCATCCATGCCTAACTCTATTCTTCTGTTTTATTTCATTTAATTGACTATAAATTTTTTAACTTTGTGATTTTAGGCCAGAATTTGGCAGCATGTGCCAAAGACGCTGACATAGCTTTTCTGGACGTTGAATACTGTTCGCTACTGCTGAAATAATCAACTATAAGTGCAGAGTAACATAAAAAAGGAAGGTCGCAATGAATGCCCCTGCACAAATCCAGAAAGCGCAGTTTACGCAGGAAGCGTCGGCACTAAAAGGTGTCAATCTGGATAAAAAACGTTTTGGCTGGTTGCTCAGCCCAGGTCTGCCTGTGATCGGAATGGGAATTCTGGCCGGTTATCATTTTGGTCCCAAATCGACTAAAAAAGTCTTTGCCATGGGCGGACTATTATTACTGCACGTAATCATTCCGACTCTGGATGCCCTGATTGGCGATGATGCCAATAACCCAAATGATGAGCAGATCAAGGCACTGGTTAACGATCCTTATTATGACCGCATTGTAAAAGCATTTATTCCCTTGCAAATGGCAGCCAATGCCTTTGCCGGTTATGTCGTAAGCCGGCCAAATGTGTCTTTGCTGGATCAGGTACTGCTTGGAGTTTCTATGGGTGCGATTAATGGTGTGGGGGTGAATACCGCACATGAACTCAGCCATCGTCCCCAGAAAAAAGACCATTACTGGTCTCATGCCAGCCTGATGCCTTTGGGCTATAACCATTTCCGGATCGAACATCCTTATGGACACCATAAACGGGTGGCGACACCAGAAGATCCGGCATCTTCAAAAATGGGTGAATCTTTTTACCGTTTCTGGCCACGTACCGTAATAGGCGGATTAAAATCTGCAATCCAGATTGAAAAAAGACGGCTCGAGCGTAAGGGACTGAAATTCTTTAATCAGGAAAATGAGCTGTTTCATGGTTGGGCCATGAGTGCCGGCTATCATGCCTTGATGCTAAAGGCGCATGGCAAGAAAATTATTCCTTATACACTGACACAGGCATTTTATGGCGTTAGCCTGTTTGAGATTGTGAATTATATCGAGCACTACGGACTGAAACGTGGACAGAAAGCGGATGGCAGTTATGAGCGAACCTTGCCGGAACATAGCTGGAATAACAACAATATCGTAACTAATCTGTTTTTGTATCAGTTACAACGCCATTCTGATCATCATGCTTTTCCAAGCCGTCCATTTCAGGCGTTGCGGCATTTTGATGAAGCGCCAGAATTACCCAGCGGTTATGCAACCATGCTGATTCCAGCCTTGATTCCACCTTTATGGTACAAAATCATGGATCAGCGGGTATATCAGCACTATCAGGGCGATTTAAGTAAGGCTAATATCTTGCCTTCCAAGCGTGCCAAGCTATTTAAAAAATTTGGTGTAAATAACTCTACAGCTTAATGAATTACAAAATAAAAATGCGCCGATAAAGGCGCATTTTTTGATTAATTCTGCCTAGAACCAGTCGGCTTGCATATTCAGGCAAGTATCATCCAGATGCATCAGTAATTTGGCCTGATGTTCAATTTCAGGGAGTTCCCAGCGAATAAAATATTGAGCTGCCTGAATTTTCCCTGCCAGAAAAGTCTGATCTTCTGCCTGCGAAGATGTGCCAAACTTGAGTTGAGCCTGATTCGCCATTTCCAGCCATAGCCAGGCTAGGATGGTCTTACCCATCATATCCAGATACAGGCCTGAATTGGCCAAAGCTTCGCTGACTTTGCCTTGATGCAAGGCCTGGCCTAAAATCTGTGTAGTCTTTTGCACAGTGGCAAGATGCTGTTTATAGATCTTTGCGAGTTCCACTATCTTAGGTTCATGAATCTCTGACAAGGTCTTCTGGATGCGCTGCATGAGCAGATTGAGCCCTTTGCCATTATGCTGCCAGAGTTTACGTCCCAGCAGATCCAGAGATTGAATGCCGTAAGTTCCTTCATGAATCGGATTGAGCCGGTTATCACGGTAACATTGCTCCACCGGATATTCACGAGTATAACCCGCGCCGCCCAGGACCTGAATAGCCAGATCATTGGCTTTCGGACTATAGGCAGAAGGGAAAGATTTGACCACCGGGGTGATGAGATCAAGCAGAATTGCACTATCTTCATCTTGAGCTGCCTGAAGTTCATCAATTAATCGGGCTGCAAATAAGCAAAGTGCCAGCGAACCTTCTACATATGACTTTTGCGCCAGTAGCATGCGTTTGACATCGGTATGTTCAATGATATTCACCGGTTTGGAGTCAGGTGTTTTTTCATGAACTGGCCGGCCTTGCGGACGGTTTTTAGCATAATCCAGAGATTCCAGATAGCCACGATAACCAATCATGGCTGCGCCCAGACCGACACCCACACGTGCTTCATTCATCATCTTGAACATATATTTTAAGCCATGACCGGGTTCACCAATTAAATAGCCTAAGCAATTATCATTTTCTCCAAAGCTTAAAACTGTAGATGTAGTACCTCGATAGCCCATTTTGTGCAGTAAGCCAGCCAGCTGTACATCATTAGCTTCACCGAGTGAACCATCCTCGTTGGTTTTGAATTTCGGTACGATAAACAGGGAAATTCCTTTTACGCCTTGCGGCGCATCCTGAATCCTCGCCAAGACCAGATGCACAATATTTTCGGTAATGTCCTGATCGCCACCCGAAATAAACATTTTCTGGCCTTTAATTTTATAAATTCCATTTTCTTGAGGAATGGCTTTGGTGCTCAGATCGCCCAAAGAGGAACCTACATTTGGCTCTGTCATGGCCATGGTGCCAGCAAAGCGGCCACTCAACATATGCGGTAGGAATATTTGCTTTTGTTCTGGGGAGGCAAAAGCCTGTATCAGGTTCGCCGCAGCGGCTGTTAGAAAAGAATAAGCCACGGTTGACGGATTGGCCGACATAAAATAAGCATTGCAGGCCATATTCACCAAAGTGGGCAGTTGCATGCCACCATCTGCATAATCATGCTGGGCGCAAAGCAGGCCGGCATCGGCAAACTGTTGCCAGGCTGTCTTCACTTCATCAATGGTTTTGACCTGTTTGCCATCAAAGTTCGGTTCTTGTTGATCAGCTTTGGCATTATGCGGCGCAAAATAATCAGTCGCGATACCTTTTGCCGTTTCCAGAATACTGTCGAAAGTATTTTTGTCATGATCCTGATAGCGTTGCAGTTTAGTCAGCGCTTCAAGTTTGAATACGTCATAAAGCTGGAAATGCAGATCTTTATCATTAATCAGTTGGGTCACGGTACTATCCTGAATGTGCAATCCTTGAGATAGCATCAAGACTAGCAGTTGCTTTTATTGAGGAGGATTGTCAATAATGACATGAATCGGGTGAAAAGTGACAAATAGAAAAATATGCAACAGGTGGTGATTTTAGGCTTTGATGGCGCTCTGGCTTCAGCCATTACGGGTGTGGTCGATTTATTTGCCATGGCTGGTGTAAGCTGGAACCGGATCCAGCAGCAGAATGTACAGCGCCTGTTTAAGGTGAGTATCGCCAGTCCGGATGGACACCCGATTCGGTGTATCAATGGGCTGCAGTTGCAGGCACATTTTTCTTATCAAGAGATTCAAACTGCAGATATTCTGGTGGTACCGACCATCGCTGCACCGATTCAGGATGTATTGCAACAGAATCCAGAACTGATTTATTTTTTAAAATCTGCACATGCAGAGGCGACTTTAATTGCAGGAAACTGTACCGGGAATTTTTTTCTGGCAGAAGCAGGTATTTTAGATGACCGAATTGCAACAACACATTGGGGTTTTCAGGACATGTTTCGTTCACGCTATCCTAAGGTGAAACTGAATGCCGATCTGATGATTAGCCGGGATCAAAATATCTATTGTACGGGCGGAGGCCTGGCCTGGTTTGACCTGGGTTTGCATCTGATTGAGCGCTTGTATGGCTTTGAGGTGGCCATGCAATCGGCTAAATCTTTCGTAATTGATTACCGCCGTGATAGCCAGTTGTCTTATTCATTGCTGAATATTGGCCAGCCGCACCATGATGAACTGGTACAAAAAATCCAGAACTGGCTAGAGCAGCATTTTCATGAAGATTTTAGTTTGAACCAGCTGGCAGAGCAGTTTAATGTGACTGGCCGAACCCTGATTCGACGCTTTAAACAAGCCTTAGACATACCGCCCAATCAATATCTACAAGCGATCCGGATTGAAGCCGCACGTAAACGACTGGAAGAAACCGATCAAGCTGTGGATGTGATTATGCAAAATGTCGGCTATCAGGATCCAAGTTCATTCCGCCGTTTATTTCATAAAAAAACCGGTCTGACGCCGTTGGAATATCGGCGCCGGTTTAGTCGGCGCTTTTAAAAGCTTTTAATGAGAAGGCTGTACTTTTCCTGCTTTACGGCCATGCAGAAGGTAATACCAAACCAGGCAGCTCAGGGTGAGCAGCGCCGAGAACAGATAAAGCTGACGATAACCAATCTGATCCAGCAGCATACCCAGGAAATAAGGGCCAAAACCAAGACCGGCATCCAGGGCAATAAAGAAGGTTGAGGTAGCAAGCCCCATACGCTGCAATGTCGTACTTTTCACCGCAATGGTTTGACACACTGACTGGATATTACCAAAACCAAAACCAAGCAAGGCAGCACTGGCAAGTAACATCACAGAGTTTTGCGCCTGACTGAGGAGCAATATCCCCAGTGCCATAATCACAATGGCAGGATAGATAATGATATTTTCGCCTTTACGGTCCATGAGCGGGCCGGTAAAAGGACGCGAAAGCAAAATGGCAAAAGCATACATCAGGAAGAAAAAAGATGCTGCTTCGACCAGATTAATTTCTTTGGCATAAAAGTGAATAAACGACAATATGCCTGAATAAGAAGTAGCCACCAGCAGTACAATCAGTGCAATCGGTAGCGCATTCGGTTCAATATACTGAGCCAGTTTGCTGGTGCTTTGCGAAGTAGAGGCTGCTGACGAATGACTTGCCTTAAGGCGTGGTGGCTGGATAAACAGTCCACAGATCAGGCAGCTAAGCGCAACGATACTGCTAAAGATGAAAATTAGCTGATAATTAAAATTTGTCATCAGCCAGATTCCGACAAAGGGACCAATTGCTGTACCGAGCGTGCTGCTCATGCTGAAATAGCCAATTCCTTCACCGCGTCGTGTGGCAGGAATGGTCTGTGCAATCACTGTACCCAGTACAGTAGAAGCCATACCCATCATAAAGCCATGTATCAGACGGATACCTAGTAAAACTTCCAGCTTGGCCGGAATCATATACAGTCCGGAAAAGAGTAGGAAACCAGTCAGGCCAATGACAAGCGTATTTTTTAGGCCCAGACGATTCAGTAATTTTCCGATCAATAAGCGTCCGAATAGGGTGCCGACAATAAACAGACCTGATACCAGACCGGCTTGTGCAGTCGAAGCCCCTAGCTCAGCAACCGAGTAGCCGACAATCACAATCACCAGCAAGTAGAACACCAGAACCAACTGGAAATTCACCAGACTGATCAGGATAAAATTGGGCGTCCATAAAGGCGTTTCTTGTTCTTGGCTCATTGAGGTCTGTCCTGAGATGAGGGATATAACTGCTGAATGAGTTGCATCAAGGTATTTTTACTGCCTTCAAGATCATCTGATTCAACGTGCTCAAGCAACTGATCTTCAAATGCATCGATCTGTTTGGAACACATCGCAAAGGTCTCAATTCCTTGCTCACTCAACTTGAACAGCTTTTGACGTTTGTCTTCAGTTTCGAGTTGGGCAATCAGATCGAGTTCAACCAGTTGCTGAATCCGCTTAGTAATACCGGGCTTGGATACATTGAGATAACTGGAAATATCTGCCAGCGTGCATTGTTGCTTTGACTGGATGACGTATAACACCTGCCATAAGGAATAATTTAATTGAGATGACAACAAGATCGTATTGATCTCATCGCTCATCAGTCGTGCGCAGCGTAATAACAGCGTACGAAGTCGGGGAGATTCGGAAAACATATGGTTAGTTAACCTGGGTAACTAAATTTAGGCCTAATTTACGCCTGTTTTATCTAAAGCTCAAGAGGAGAGTTTTAAAAATTATTCAGAGTAATATTTTCTTTATCAGCAAGAGTTACATAGTTTAACCTGATTAAAAAATAATCAACAAAAGACTACATACTTTTTATAACAGCCACGCCTAAGCTAGCCATGTCACTAGAAAAATTCATGACTTAAAAATTGAAGGGCAAAGATGCCAAATAACAATGCATAGGTGAAGCTTATGACTCTGGGTTTAACTGCATTAGAGTTAGCACGAATACAGTTCGCCTTTACTGTATCTTTTCATATCATTTTTCCGGCAATTTCTATTGGCTTGGCCAGCTTTCTGGCCATTCTGGAATGGCGCTGGCTCAAAACCCAAAATCCGATTTTTCAGGATCTATTCAAATTCTGGGTGAAAATTTTCGCTGTGGCATTCGGGATGGGTGTCGTCTCTGGTGTGGTCATGAGCTACCAGTTTGGAACCAACTGGAGTGAGTTTTCCCGGGTGGCAGGCAGCGTGACTGGACCTTTATTGGCCTATGAAGTACTCACCGCTTTCTTTCTGGAAGCGGGCTTTCTGGGCATCATGTTATTTGGCTGGGGGCGAGTGGGACCAAAGGCGCACTTTTTCTCGACCTTGATGGTTGCGATAGGCACCTGTATTTCCATGTTCTGGATTCTATCGTCCAATAGCTGGATGCAGACCCCACAAGGCTTTGCGATTGAAAATGGCCTGATTGTTCCGCAAGATTGGCTTGCTATCGTGTTTAACCCATCTTTCCCTTATCGTCTGGCCCATATGGCTATGGCTGCCTTTCTGGTTTCCGCCTTACTGGTTGCTGCTACAGCTGCATGGCATCTGATCAAAGGCCGTCGCGATGCACTGGTTAAAACTTCATTTTCCATGGCAATGTGGCTGCTTCTGGTACTTGCACCTTTGCAGGTCATCGTCGGTGATATGCACGGTATTAATACCCTTGAGCATCAGCCAGCAAAACTGGCGGCAATGGAAGGGCATTGGGAAACCAATCATGATGAAGGCATGCCCTTATATCTCTTTGGTATTCCAGATATGGAGGCAGAAGAAACCAAATATGCAGTCGCAATTCCCAACTTGGGGAGCCTGATTCTGACCCACTCGATGGATGGAAAGGTTACGGGACTTAAAGACTTTGCACCTGAAGACCGGCCGAATTCACTGGTGGTGTTCTGGAGCTTCCGGATTATGGTCGGACTCGGCGTATTGATGCTGTTACTGGCGTTATGGGGAGCGTGGGCACGTACCCGTGGTCGCTTTTATGAGTCCCGTGCATTGCACCGATTTGCCCTGATTATGGGACCTTCCGGATTTATTGCCATGCTTGCGGGATGGTTTACCACAGAAGTCGGCCGTCAGCCTTGGGTAGTCTACGGCATCATGCGAACCAAGGATGCATTGTCTCCGGTTTCCGCTGAACAGGTGGGGCTGACCCTGATTATTTTTGTAGTTGTCTACTGTGTGGTATTTGGTATCGGAATTTACTACATGTTGCGCCTGATGCACAAAGGCCCGGATTTTATTCATACCCGACCAGATCATGAATCAGATAGCGATGTGGTTCAGGCCTCGCGTCGACCATTAAGTAGTATTCGCGAACGTATCGAAGAAGTTCCTGAACAACCGGATCAGGAGGACAAAAAATGATTGATTTATCATTAATCTGGATTGTGATTATTGGTTTGGGTGTATTGATTTATACCATTCTCGATGGTTTCGATCTGGGCATCGGCATCTTGTTTCCTTTCTTTCCGCATCAGGATGAACGTGATGTCATGATGAATACCGTGGCTCCGGTCTGGGATGGCAATGAAACCTGGATGGTTTTGGGCGGTGCAGGGTTATTTGCAGCTTTCCCACTTGCTTACTCGACCGTACTCTCGGCACTGTATATGCCAATTATTCTGATGGTGATTGCCTTGATTTTCCGCGGCGTGGCTTTTGAGTTCCGCTTCAAGGCAAACCGCAGTAAGCATTGGTGGGATAAAGCCTTTATCGGTGGTTCTGCGATCACCAGTTTCCTGCAAGGCATGATTTTAGGCGCCTATATTCAGGGCATTGAAACCCGAAATGGTGTCTATGTTGGGGGTGGTCTGGACTGGCTCACTCCATTCAGTATTTTCACCGGAATCAGTGTGGTGGTGCTCTATGCGGCATTAGGCTGTGGCTGGCTCATCTATAAAACCGGAGATGACTTGCAGGATCGAATGTTTAAACTGATGCCTAAGCTGATTATGGCCTTGCTGATCATATTGGGTGCTGTCAGTATTTATACGCCGTTGACCCATCCACAGATTGCCGAACGCTGGTTTAGTCAGCCACAATTCACCTATTTTATGCCAGTTCCAGTTCTGGTTCTGCTATTTACCTGGCTGGCCTTACGTGCCTGCAAAAGACGCAGTGAATTAGGTCCATTTACCTATATGCTGGTTCTGGTTTTCCTCGCTTATACTGGATTCTTGATCAGTCTATGGCCATATATTATCCCGCCGAGCGTGACTATCTGGCAGGCTGCAGCGCATGAAAATAGCCAGCTATTTGCCTTGATTGGTGCCTTGATCCTGATTCCTATTATTGTGATTTATACTGGTATGTCCTATTGGGTGTTCCGGCATAAGGTCAGGGTCGGCGATGATGGCTATCATTAAGGAGTGGTCATGAAAGGCAAACAGGCATTATGGTTTGTAGGACTATGGCTGGCAGGATTTTTAACGCTGGTCCTGATTGCCGGCGCATTCCGCTTTCTGGTGCATTTGGCTTATTAAATCGGTAAAACTAAAATGAGTGAAAAAAAAGTGATCAGAATGTCCTGATCACTTTTTATCATTTGCAATTCATCTTTGACAAAATAAAATTTACGATTTTACCTGCTTACGATAAACACTTGGACGTACAGGACGGCTACTTTTCCAAAGGCCTTTTTTCTGTTTCTTGGCTTTATTTTGCAGTTCCATCATATAGCGTAAATGGGTTTTGTCCTTGATATATTCTTCATAGACCCACGCTGCACCACGTTTGACAATCTCTTCATTGATATTTTTGCGATAGCGATAGACGACACCCACACAGCGACCATAACGGTCAATGTCGGTTATCTTGACCCGAACCATTTTATTATTCACCATGCTTTTGACCAGACGTTGCGATTCCTTGCCATAGGCTTGTGATGATTCAGGGGCATCGACAAAAGCAAAGCGCAATTTGGTCTCAGAGCGACGAATATTAAAACGGTAGCAGGTGAGGGTATCACCATCACTTACGGCTTTTACACGGCACCAGTATTTTTTGCCTTTCTTAAAGGGGCGGAAAACATCTTTTAAATAAACTGTAATTTTATGCAGCAGATAATAAGAAAAACACAGCAGTACGAGGCCCAGCACAATTTGCCAGGTGATGGAGAGATTTAACAAAGGCAAGATCCAAATCAGCAAAACCAGCTGTAAAATCACAGCTAAAAGTCGAGCCATTTTAGAGCAAAGCCAGTAGATCTACGGCTTAAAAGCTAATCACTCAGTGTTTAGTTTTGTACCAGCTAAAATAGCCTAAGTATATTTTTCTACTGAAAAGATGAAGATGCAACCATCTAAACTTATATAAAAATAGCCTAAGTAAACTTGCATTCCTTTATAAATAGCCTAAGCAAAAATTTTATAAATTTCACTTCTCAAAAATTGATGTCTTTTATTCTCTTGCAAATCCTTATGCCAATACATCCCCATATTAATTTTCGGCAGTTCCACAGGGACTTCAAAAATATTTAGACTGGTAGCCAATTGTAAATGCGTCAATACATTTTTAGGAATAGTCAGCATGGCTGTCTTTTGCTGCTCCAGAATTTGCAGAGCAGTTGAGTAATGCTGACAGCGTAAAAAAATCTGTCGTGAATATTGTTTCCGACTTAAATAAATATCTTCAACCAAAACACCAGTACGGCGTGATGACACGCCAATATGAGGCGAGGCAAGATAAATCTGCTCATTCATTTCTGTTAATTGTGTACACACTACAAATTCATCTTGCACCAGGCGTTCAAACTGGATTTTGTCAGCAATGTTTTGTTCCAGATCTATGACAAAATCAATCTGTTGAGAGGCGAGGTCTGCTGCTATATTTTTACGGTCCAGCTTCATGCTGCTAAGTTGAATTTCCAGATTGAGTTGCTGAAAGTGCTGAACGAGTCTGGGAAAGATCATTGGCTCAATTTCATCATGAACGGCAATTTTCAAACTCTGAATCATTTCCGGTCTGAAGTGCTGATGCTGTATTGAAATATTTTGAATCGCAAAAAGTGCATTCTTCAGCTCAGGATAGATCTGTTCCGCAAACGGCGTAGGTTGCATTTTGCTGCCAGTACGTACAAATAAATCATCCTGTAAATGCTGTCTTAAACGTTGTAAAGCATGACTGGCAGCAGACTGGCTAACTGATAAAATCTGTGCAGCTTTAGAAATACTGTTCTGCTCATAAATTGCCATAAAAAGCGGATAAAGGTTAATGTCGATACGATGAAAATTTCGCAGGTCCATGACTGTTTTAGAATGAATGCTATGCATAATAATGTATGGAGTAAAATCATTTTATTCATAATAGGTTTTGGGTTAAGGTGTTGTAAAGCGTATGAATTAGAATATTTAGAGGGATAAAAGAGATGTTTGAGCTTTCAGCACGTGCACAAGATTATTTAAATAGAACCAAAAAATTTATTGCTGAGGAAATTGAACCAGTTGAAGCTGATTTCTGGCAGCAGGTTCATGAGTTGAATCAAGGCGGTGACTGGACCAAATGGCAATGGCCAGCAGAACTGGAAAGCTTAAAAGCCAAAGCCAAGGCAGCTGGCCTCTGGAATATGTTTCTCCCTTGTCCTGAACGTGGCCAAGGTTTATCAGTTCAGGAATATGCACATATTGCCGAACTTTCAGGTCGTAGCCTGATTGCACCAGTCGTATTTAACTGTAATGCGCCAGATAGCGGCAATATGGAAGTATTGTGGCGTTATGGTTCTGAAGAACAAAAACAAGAATGGCTGATGCCACTTTTAGAAGGAAAAATCCGTTCAGTCTTTTGTATGACTGAACCTGCAGTTGCATCCAGTGATGCCACCAATATGCAGGCAACGGCGATGGTGGAAGGTAATGAGATTGTTTTGAATGGCCGTAAATGGTGGTCATCAGGTCTGGGCGATCCTAACGCCAAAATCATTATTTTTATGGCACATACTCCAGATGAAACAAAAGACCGTCATCATCAGCATTCGATGGTTCTAGTTCCGGTAAATACCGCAGGGGTAAAAATTGAACGTATGCTGCCAGTGTTTGGTGACTACGATGCACCACATGGCCACGGCGAAGTCAGTTTTGAAAATGTCCGCGTTCCGGTAGCGAATTTTATTGGTGGCGCCGGTCAGGGTTTTGAAATTGCTCAAGGTCGTTTAGGACCAGGCCGTATTCATCATTGCATGCGCTGTATTGGTGCTGCGGAAAAATCCTTAGAGTTGATGATTGACCGTGGTATGAGCCGTAGCGCATTTGGCAAAGAGATTTTAAAACTCGGTGGCAACCTGGAACGTGTCGCGGAAGCACGGGTTGCGATTGATCAGGCACGTCTTTTGACCTTGTATGCAGCCTATAAAATGGATACTTTAGGGAATATGGCAGCACTGACTGAAATTTCTGCAATTAAAGTCGTTGCGCCAAGTGTGCTGGAAAAAGTTGTTGATATGGCCATCCAGATCCATGGCGGTGCCGGTGTTTCTCGGGATACACCATTAACCGGATTTTTTGCTCAGGCACGTGCCTTGCGTTTGGCTGATGGCCCGGACGAAGTGCATAAGGGCATGATTGCCAAACTGGAACTGGCAAAACGTGGCTACAGTACTCGTCGCAAAAAATAAGCTGGCTTTAACTAGAAAATTGCAACGTATTAAAAAATTTTAAGGAAAAATTATGGCGGTTATTGATGTAGGTGGAGCAGTTCGTGCAGGTGAAGAACTGGATGTACAAGCCATCACCAATTGGTTAATTCAGCAAAATGTGAATGTTGAAGGCCCTGTGCAAGTGACCCAATATTCAGGCGGAGCTTCAAACTGGACCTACCGTTTACAGTATGCCAATGCCGATTTAATTTTACGTCGTCCGCCACAAGGTACCAAAGCCAAATCAGCCCATGATATGGCACGTGAATATCATGTGCAGAAAGCCTTGGCTGAACATTATTCCGTCGTGCCTGAAATGTTCGCGCTTTGTCAGGATGAATCAGTGATTGGTTGTGATTTCTATGTGATGAAACGGCTTGAAGGAATTATTCCTCGCGCCAAAATGCCAGCTGAGCTGCAGCTTACTGAATCCGATATCCGGACTTTATGTATCAATGTGATTGATAAACTGATCGAATTGCATCAGGTGCCTTATCAAGGAACTGAACTTGAAAATCTCGGTAAGGGTGAAGGCTATTGTCGCCGTCAGGTCGAAGGCTGGGATGTACGTTATGAAAAGGCTAAAACTTTAAATGTTCCATCGTTTAAATATGTGCGCAACTGGCTTAAAGATAATATTCCTTCAGATTCTAAAACCTGTGTGATTCATAATGACTGGCGTTTTGATAATGTCATCTTAAATCCGGAAAATCCGACTGAAGTGATTGGCGTACTGGACTGGGAAATGGCGACACTCGGCGATCCGCTCATGGACCTAGGTTCTGCTTTAGCCTATTGGGTGGAAGATACTGACAATGCCATCTTTAAGGCAACACGCCGCCAGCCGACCAATCTAAAAGGTATGTTTACCCGTAAAGAAGTGGTGGATTACTACTTGGGAAAAACCGGCCTGCAACCGGAAAACTGGGCGTTTTATGAGGTGTTCGGAATTTTCCGTCTCGCGGTGATTGCCCAGCAGATCTATTATCGTTATTACCATAAACAGACTAATAATCCAGCGTTCAAGGATTTTTGGGTGGTGATTCATGCCTTGCATATTCGTGCCTTAAAACTGATTGGCAAGCAAAAACTGGAAGCCAATGAGATTGCACAAAAGTATGTGCTTAAATTTAAAGAGATAATGCCAAAATGACTACCATTTACTTGATCCGGCATGGCCAGGCCTCTTTTGGTGCAGAAAGCTATGATCAGCTTTCACCCAACGGCGAGTTACAGGCAAAGCTTTTGGGTCACTATTTTGACGAAATCCTAAAAGAAGCACCTTATGTGGTGGCTGGCTCCATGCAGCGTCATCAACAGACGGCGCAGTTATCTCTGGATGAATGTTTTCCAGAAAGCGAGATTCTGACCGATAGTGCCTGGAATGAGTTTAATCATCAGCAGGTATTTGCGCGTTATGAGCCGCGCTTTAATCAGCCTGAATTGCTCAAACAGGATGTGTCAGAACATGAAAATCCACGGGATTATCTGAGCAAAATTTTTAGCGGTGCCATTGCACGCTGGACTGGTGATGATTATCACCATGAATATGATGAATCTTGGCCAAGTTTCAAAGCACGTGTGGAAAGCGGCTTAGAAAATCTGTGTGACCAGTTGGCCAAAAGCCGTCCGCGCTATGCAGTGGTCTATACCTCAGGTGGTGTGATTTCTGTTGCAGTGGGTAAAATTCTAGGGCTGAGCCCGGAGAAAACCTTTGCCCTAAACTGGGCGATTACAAATACCAGTATCACGACACTGCGTCTGGTGGGTAATGAACCGCAACTACTCAGTTTAAATGAACATCATTTTATCAAGGCACAGCGTCCAGACTTATTGACCTGGATTTAAAATGAGATTGAAAACGTAATACGCTATAAAAATAAAGGAATAGGGTAAACACATGGCTAAAACAATTTTAATTACCGGCGCAAGTTCAGGGATCGGCGCCGGTATGGCACGTGAATTTGCAAAAAAAGGCTATAACCTGGCAATTTGTGCACGTCGCCTGGAGCGTCTGGAAACCTTAAAACAGGAACTGGAAAGTCAATATGGCATCAAAGTCATTGCCAAAACTTTAGATGTGACCGATTACGATCAGGTTTTTGAGGTTTTCCGCGCGTTTAAAGAAGATTTTGGCACAATTGACCGAGTGATCGTCAACGCCGGTGTCGGTGAAGGCCGTCGAATCGGTAAAGGTAATTTCGCCATTAACAAAGCCACGGTTGAAACCAACTTTATTTCGGCATTAGCACAATGTGAAGCTGCAGTTGAAATCTTCCGTGCACAAAACTCTGGCCATCTGGTGATGATTTCATCTATGAGTGCAATGCGCGGTATGCCAAAACATTTAACGGCTTATGGGGCAAGCAAGGCAGGGGTTGCTCATCTAGCTGAAGGCATCCGAGCTGAATTGATCGATACGCCAATAAAAGTGACCACCATTTTCCCAGGATATATTCGGACTGAAATCAATGAAGGTGCGAAAAAGCTACCTTTTGAAGTAGATGAAAAAACTGGTTCACGTTTATTGGCAGCAGAAATTGAAAAAGCGCCAGTGAAAGCCTATGTACCGAAATGGCCTTGGTTGCCACTCGGTCTAGCTATGAAAGTATTACCACTCAAACTGGTGAACAAGTTAGGTTAAAAGCACTCTTAGATCTATAAAAAGAGAAGCTAGGGTGCTTTTCTTTTTATTTTTTATGACAAACTGAGAAAAATTTCTGAATCAGTATTTTTCTAAAAAATGTATAGTTTGAATTTACAGAAAAGCGAAATCTTATAAATTCTAATATATTGATTGTTAATGTGAAGCTTTAAATTATTAAGAATTATGTATTCATCTTCTCGATTAATTTTTAATTAAATCAATTACTTTTAAATTTTAATTTCATGAGAAAGACCATCTTTAACTTTTCCTAATTTTCGCCAATTTTAAGAACTTTTCCAAACTGTCCAAAACTTAGACATACTCACTCTAAAAGTGGAAAGATAACTTCTCTTTTTTAGAATTTCCTTTAATGTACAACCGTTCAGAAATTAAAGGTTGTTCATATGTCTACATCTGCGGATATGACTGACCAGCAGCGAATCTCCAAGGTCAGAAGTATCGTTACCCAGGCCGGGGAAGAGGTGCGTGCTCGTTATCCCATACTCAAACATCAGAACTTTATCGGTGCGAGTATTTTAGGCTTTGCCTGGGCAGGCATGATTGCATGCGCGGTAGCATATGGAACAGGTTATCTCTCAGCATGGTTTACCATTCCCTTGATTGCGATTTTTGCGTCATTGACCCATGAATTGGAACATGACCTGATTCATTATATGTATTTCAAAAAAACACCTTGGGCACATCATCTGATGCTGGCACTGGTCTGGTTGGCACGTCCAAACACCATCAGTCCGTGGGCACGTCGTCGTTTACATTTGCATCATCATAAATATTCAGGCACTGAACATGACCTGGAAGAACGTGGCATCAGTAATGGTATGCCTTGGGGCATTCGCCGAATTCTGGTGATTAGTGACCAGTTGATGTCAGTGTATCTGCGTCCATTTCAGATGATTAAAATGATTCATCTTTTTCTGGAAAAACAGCCTGAAAAAGAACGTAAAATTGCCATGATTTCTCAGCTATTTGGCTTTTTACCTCTCAGCATTATTTACTATGGATTGTGCTACCTGTTTGTGGTCTTTCATGGTTTAAATGCAGTTTCACCGCTATTCGGTTATGAGATGCTCTGGTCGCAAGGCATTGTCGACGCGATGCCGATTGTAAATCTGCTGGCAGTCATCTGGGTGATTCCGAACTTTATCCGTTCTTTTAGCTTGCAGTTTGTCAGCTCAAATATGCATTACTATGGCGATATTGATCCACGTGATGTGATCAAACAAACCCAAGTGCTCAATCCATGGTGGATGGTTCCGTTCCAGTTATTCTGCTGTAATTTTGGTTCGACCCATGCGATTCATCATTTTGTGGTCAAAGAGCCATTTTATATCCGTCAACTGACGTCCAAAACGGCGCATAAAGTAATGAAAGAAGTGGGCGTGCGTTTTAATGATGTGGGAACTTTTAAGCGTATGAATCGCTGGAATGACTATAAAATCTAAGCTTTAATTTCCATAAGAAATCCCGTTTTTAAGCGGGATTTTTTTATATTTATCCTTGATGTTTTACCCAATGGCAAGATGTATAAGCCTGTATTTTGCAAGAATCCTATCTTAGTTAAATTTAGGTGAACATTCATTTAAAATGACTGTTGAGGAAATAGTTCAAAAGAATAAACTCAGGTAAAATTAAGTATATCCCTATATAAATTAGTCCGCTATGTTGCTGAAAGCCGCCACCATTGCCTTGATTCCTGCACTTGTCATTCAGGGTAATCGTGTCAAGAAAAATACCCTAAGACTGCCGGAACCTGAAGGTGCACGTGAAGGTCAAACCGGAACCGGCAACAAACTGTCTCTGCTGATTTTAGGGGATTCGGCAGCAGCAGGTGTAGGAGTAGAACATCAGGATGACGCATTACTGGGTGCAATTCTGCATGAACTGAAAGATGACTTTGAAATTGACTGGAAATTACAGGCCAAAACAGGCGATACTAGCTCAAAAGTAATTCATGCTTTGGACCAAATAGAAGTCCAGCACTATGATGTAATCGTCACGTCGGTTGGCGTCAATGACGTGACCAAACTGATGCCTGCCGAGGTCTGGATTCAGAAACAGGAACAGCTTTATAGCAAAATCCAGCAAAAATTTAGTCCGAAACTGATTATTGCTGCCGGTGTACCGCCAATGAATATGTTTCCAGCACTACCGAATCCTTCGGCTTGGCTATTTGGCAAATATGCTAAACACATGAATTTGAAATTGGAAAAATTTGTGAATCAGCAAGTGAATATGCAATGGATTGAATATGATATTGAGAAGTATCGTGCCATGAATTTACAAATGGCTGCAGATGGTTTTCATCCGAGTAAGGAAGTTTATACACTTTGGGGACAAGAAGTAGCTGGCAAGATTCGGAAGACCTTCTAAAATAGTTGAAATCTCTTAATTTAGTTAATTCTATGTCTGATATTGAAACCCATCCACTACCGCCATTTTTACCGCCCAATGCCAAATTACTGATGTTGGGTAGTTTTCCGCCACCTGCCACACGCTGGAAAATGAACTTTTATTATCCAAACTATCAAAATGATATGTGGCGGATTTTTGGACTGATTTTCTTTGAAAATAAAGATTACTTTTTAGATCTACCCAATAAAAAATTTCAGGAACAATTGATCCGGGAGTTTTTAACAGAAACGGGGATTGCGATTTTTGATAGTGGCTATCAGATCCGGCGTTTAAAGGGCAATGCTTCAGATAAATTTTTGGAAATTGTAGTACCCACCAATATTGAGCAACTGCTCAGCCAAATGCCGCAGTGCAATCATATTATGACCACAGGCGACAAGGCCACAGACACCATGATGCTGTCTATGCCTGAAGGGACTTTAAAGCCGAGTATTGGTCAGCCTAGCGAGGCCCATTTTGTCGGACGTGATCTGTATTTATATCGCATGCCTTCATCTTCTCGAGCATATCCGGTTTCTCTAGAGAAAAAAGCCGAAAGTTACCGATTGATGTTTGAACATGTGGGTCTAGTTTAATATTTAATCCAATAATCAGATAAAATGGTTAAAGAGGTTTTAGGCTACAGACAAGACATAAACTTACTATTTGTAAGTTATTGGCTTTATTTATTCATATTTGGATATTCAACCCAGCGATGGCTATTAATTTTAATCTCCCGGACATGATGAAAGCTGGACCAGATTAACTGGCTACCTTTGGTCCATTTTAAAGCTCGAATACGCGACTCCACCTGCTGTATTTCCTCAGGTGAGGCCGGACGTAAAGGCCCAATTTCTGCATATAAGCGTACTCCTGGATAACGCTTAAATTTACCTTTAAGCAACGAATGAAACCAAAACAGTTTGCTACTGTTCACAGCCTGTATGCAGGCCATCGGCTGATGCTGTAAATTTTCAGAAAAAGTAGTGGAATAAGTATCAAAAAAGAAACCCGTACTGGTCTTTTTGTTGAGAAATATAGTTCCGATCGGAGTAATGCTAGGCAAACCTTTAGAGTTGACCGTTGCAATAGAGCAATGCATGGCAGCCCGTTGTGCATCAGCGACCACTTGGCGAATCTGTTGCCATTCACTCTCAGAAATCATGTCGTGATTCTCTTTTTATTTTTTATAAATTTTATAACAACTTATTTAGCTTGGCATTGCCTGAAAAAACTAAAACTACGGCAGTTTGATCAATCTAAAACGTCATTCAGATTATAAAAAAGAGCCACATGGGCTCTTTAAAAAATGCAAAATGCGGCGATTAGCCATCTTATTCGACATAATCCCATAAGTTTAAACGTGCTTTAATTTCCTGACGGATCTCGGGCAACATCGGCAAAAGAGTGCCATCAATCCATAAGCTCAATGCTTGGGCAGAGAGTACTTGCTGCAGTTCATCGACCAGTTGTGCACCTTTCAACATAATACCGGTCTCATCAGTGGCTTCGGTTTCTACACCTTTAAATAAAACCTGTAATTCATAACCGCTATCCTGAATCAGCCATTCCAGTTCAAGTTGAATATTTTCACTGGATTTCAAAACTACCTGTCCCTCGACCGTATCGGAGTCGGACAGACAGTCATGTTCCACCCGAATTTTGGCCAAATACCATTTTTGCTGGGATAAATCATGGAGGGTTTTTACAGGCGTCAGAATATCACTGAACTTAAACTGACGGCTTAGATCAAAAAATTGCATGGGAGTGGAGGGCGAACAATCGCAAAATACGAGAAAAATGTAATTCTAAAGTAAGCGCAATCGACTGTAAAACCCTTTAAACGATGATTGGACTAAGTTAATTTAAGCGGTCATTCTCAAAATACAGGCTTTTCATGTCGTCGTAATTGTGAGGTCATTCTAATGTCATTACATTAACCATTCACCGGGAAATTTCGTCACCAGATTCATCATAAAACGCTGGAATTTTGTAGTTTCCGGATCATGTAAATGCTGAATACTACGGCCATCTTTTTGATGTTCCAGCCAAATCATTTCATTTTTTTCGTTCAGTTTAAGTTGATAAGCCACGCGTGGTAAGTACTGATCCATCGCACTGGTGATTTCCTTCTGAAAATCTTCCGATTCAATGACCAGACCGACTTCGGTATTCAGATAGGCTGAACGCGGATCAAAATTAAATGAACCGACAAACACCATGCCATCCAGATCAAAAAATTTGGCATGCAAACTGGAGCTATTTTTGTTTTTAGCCGGGATGATGTCTCCAGTCATAATTTCATACCAAGTCCGTTCCGGACGGACAATGTAGGGTTTAAATTCCCAGAGTTCGATGCCACTTTTCAATAATTGCTGACGATATTGCTGATAATAGGCATGCACCGCAGCCACATCATTGGCCTGAAAAGAGTTGGTCAGGATTCTGATTTTCACACCTTGTTGCGCACGGCGGGTTAAATAGTCGGCCCCTTTTTGCGTGGGAATAAAGTACGAGGACACCAGTTCCAGATGTTTTTTTGGCTCACCCATCAGTTCGAGCATATGGGTATAAATATAATCGCCATTTTTGGCATGGGGGCGTGCTTTTGCGGGACTATCCGCAACAAAATAAGCCGGCGCCCAGTGAATGGGTTGTTTTTTTAAGTGTTGTTCGACTTGTTTCTCGGCAATGCCCACCCGGCGTTTGAGTTCAGTTTCGTCAACATCTTCTCGTTCAAATTCAGTTCTGAGCCTTTTAAGCATTTCAGGATGGCCGGCATCATTCAAGATCTGTCGAACGTCATAACTCAGATCATCATTCCAGAAGTTAATAAAGGTCTGATTGGCATCTGTTACGCTTTGCCCTGCGAAGAATATATCCACATCGGTGAACTGAAAATCTTCACTGGCATCAAAATATTCACTACTGATATTGCGGCCGCCGGTCACGGCTGCAGTGCCATCCGCAATAATCAATTTATTGTGCATGCGATGATTGACCTTTTTCATCCGGAAGCCATAATCCAGCGCACGTAAATGACGAAATTTATAGGGATTAAAAATCCGAACTTCAAAATTTGGATGTTGGCTTAGAGCAAGAAGCTTGTCATCAAGCTGGGTACCATTTTGATCGTCAATCTGAACCCGTACTTTGACACCGCGATCGGCGGCTTTAAGTAATTGGGACAAGATCATATTGCCAATATAATCATCCTTCCAAATGTAATATTGTAGATCCAGATGATATTTAGCTTTGTTAATCAGGTGCAGACGTGCTGCCATACTCATAAAGCCATCATAGAGCGGCAAGAAAGCCGTTTTACCGCTATTAATTTGCTGTTTTGAAAGTTGATTGTCGATCCAGTGCGCAGGTCGAACCGGCGTAATTTTCGCTTCTTCAGCAGTGTTGGGAGCCAGTTCACAGCCAGAAAGCATGATGCTAAAAGTAAAAATGCTCAAACATACAAAGGGCGAAGGTTTAGTCATTGATGTTCCATTAATTATAGGATCTTTTATTCCTTATCTTGTGATGTTAATAGTTGAATCTCCGAATAGAAAGAGGTTACTGTTAGTCATCTGTAAATCAGCAAAAAAAGGACAGTTTTACATGAAATCACGTGCAGCAGTTGCATTTGGTCCAGGCTAGCCATTAGAAATTGTAGAAGTGGATGTTGCTCCACCAAAAGCAGGTGAAGTACTGGTAAAAATTAGCCATACAGGCGTGTGTCATACCGATGCATTTACCTTGTCTGGTGAAGATCCTGAAGGTGTATTTCCTGCAATCTTGGGTCATGAAGGTGCGGGTGTGGTCGTTGAAGTCGGTGAAGGTGTCACCAGCCTGAAACCGGGCGATCACGTGATTCCGCTTTATACTGCTGAGTGTGGCGAATGCTTGTTCTGTAAATCAGGCAAGACCAACCTGTGTGTTGCTGTACGGGCGACGCAAGGTAAAGGTGTCATGCCAGATGGTACGACCCGTTTCTCTTATAATGGCGAGCCGATCTATCACTATATGGGTTGTTCAACTTTTTCAGAATATACCGTGGTTGCTGAAGTTTCTCTGGCAAAAATTAATCCTGAAGCCAACCATGAGCATGTTTGCCTGCTGGGCTGTGGTGTGACTACCGGTATTGGTGCAGTACATAACACCGCTAAAGTTCAGGAAGGTGACAGTGTTGCAGTATTTGGTTTAGGTGGTATCGGTCTTGCTGTAGTACAAGGCGCACGTCAGGCCAAAGCCGGCCGTATCATTGTGATTGATACCAATCCGGATAAATTTGAACTGGCGAAACAGTTTGGTGCGACAGATTTCCTAAATCCAAAAGACTATGATCAGCCGATCCAGCAAGTGATCGTTGAAATGACCGGTTGGGGTGTAGACCATTCATTCGAATGTATCGGCAATGTAGATGTGATGCGTTCAGCACTGGAATGTGCGCACCGTGGCTGGGGCCAGTCAGTGATTATTGGTGTAGCCGGTGCAGGTAAAGAAATTTCAACCCGTCCATTCCAGTTAGTCACAGGTCGTAAATGGATGGGTACAGCTTTTGGTGGAGTCAAAGGTCGTTCACAATTACCGGGAATGGTAGAGCAGTCAATGAAAGGGGAAATTCAGCTTGAACCTTTTGTGACTCATACCATGCCATTAGATCAGATCAATGAAGCTTTTGACCTGATGCATGAAGGCAAGTCGATCCGTACGGTCATTCATTTTGACTAAGCTGTTTTAATCTAAAAAAGACCGGTATTAAACCGGTCTTTTTTATGCGGCTTTCACCTGATTCAGGATACATTAGTGCATGAAAGCCTCACAGAGAGTCACTGAAACAACACACGCCTGCTAATGTCATTACATGCCAGATGCTTATATTAAATAGGACGTATGAAAATACGTGCTAAAACCATTTTAAAGAATAAGGATAAGCTCTATGTCGAATGATAATTTTGATCGTGATTTAATTAAGAATGCGCCTAAAGATGTCCGCGATGATTTGAATGCCGATCCAATTACTGGTGAACCTGGCGCGCATCCTGTGGGTACAGGTGTCGGTGCCGCAGGTGGTGCAGCGGCAGGTGCAGCCATTGGTGCTGCAGGCGGTCCAGTGGGTGTCGCTGTCGGTGGTGTAGTTGGTGCGGTTGTTGGCGGTCTGGCAGGTAAAGGTGTAGGCGAAGCTATAAATCCAACAGAAGAACAGGCTTACTGGCGTGATAATTCGATCAATACGCCATATTATTCAGATGCCCGTACTACTTATAGCGATCTGGATTATGACCGTGATTATGATACGGCCTATCGAGTTGGTTATGAAAACCGTGGCAGCTATGATGCCCATACCCGTTTTGAAGACGTAGAACCTGATTTGAGACTGAAATGGGAACAAATGAAAGGCGAATCACGTTTAAACTGGGAACAGGCTAAATTTGCAGTGCGTGATGCCTGGAATCGTGTTTCACGTTAATTTTTAATCTTCGGATTAAAGAGAAGTTTCTATGGTAAAACCCGCGATAAGTTTGTGGGTTTTTACCACTTTTAGTGATACATCTCTCGGTTTGATGAATCGATAAATAAAAGTAGAAAAGTTAATAAATATTTTTTTATATTTAATGCTTGTCAAATGATCACAGAGCGCGTATTTTAATTTCAGAATCACATTTTATGAAAGACATAACATGTTAAAGCAACCTATCATTTCAAACGCATATTTTTATTTCTGGCAGTTTAGCTAATTGCCTGAATGCGTTTGGGCAATGAAAAGGTTGCCCACCAGTTTATACCTGATCGGCAACCCTGATCAGGTTTTTTTATGCCTTTCATTTTTTACAATATTTTGGAGACAGCCATGACAAACTTTAACTATTCATACTTTAACAACTTTTATTGGTCTTATTTTAGTCAGCTAATGACACTCACAATACCTTCGATTAGACCCATAACGCTCAAATAAAAGTTTGGACTGATTGCCAGTCCCAGGATTAAAGTCATGAATACCCCAAATACATCACAACAACATCATGCTGAAAGCATTTTAATTTTACCTCAGCAGCTTAAGCAGCAATTGCCACTGTCTTCGCAATTAGCCAGCCAAGTCGCTGAACACCGTCAAACTATTCAAAATATATTAGAAGGCAAGGATCATCGTTTAATGGTGGTCACAGGCCCATGTTCCATTCATGATGAAGCTTCCGCGCTAGACTATGCAGAAAAATTAAAACAACTTCAGTCACAGCTATCTGATCAGATTTTCCTGGTGATGCGTGCTTATATTGAAAAACCACGGACTACGGTGGGTTGGAAAGGTTTCCTTTACGATCCAAATCTGGATGGTTCATCCAATATGCAATTGGGCTTGGAAAAATCCCGTGACTTATACCTAAAAATTATTGAAATGGGCCTGCCAATCGCTTCGGAAATTCTTAGCCCAATGGCAACTGCTTATTTCGATGATCTATTGGCCTGGGGAGCGATTGGCGCACGTACCAGCGAATCACAAATTCATCGCGAAATTTCCAGCCATATGCCGTACAGCATCGGTTTCAAAAATGGTACTGATGGTTCGATCCAGATTGCACTAGATGCCATCCAGTCTGCCTCTCATCCGCATCAATTCTTGGGGATGAGTCAGTCTGGTTTACCATGTATTTTACACTCGCAAGGTAATCCGAAAGCACATTTGATTTTACGTGGCTCGAATAGCGGACCAAATTACCAATTGTCAGAAATTGAGAAAATCCGGGCCAAACATCAGATCGACTTACCGGCATTGGTAATTGACTGTAGTCATGGCAATAGCTCAAAAAATCCGATGCTACAGCCTAAAGTACTGGAACAGATCGTAGCAGAACGCTTACAGACCAATGTTCGTGGCGTAATGCTAGAAAGTCATTTGGTAGATGGCAACCAGAAAATTTCTGAGCAAATGACTTATGGTCAGTCTGTAACTGATGGATGTCTGGGCTGGACAAAAACCGAACAACTATTGTTAAATATGACTGACTCACTACGGCTCGAAGGTTTGAAGCGTAGTGCTTAAAACTGAATGATGTCTTTCCTCAATTGATTGGGGAAAGACAGAATCGGATGAAGCCGATCAGCGCATCTCCCAGATGCTTAGACTAGCTCATCACAGCGTTTGAAAATAAAAATAATGATTAGAACGATTTTATAAATTGAATAAAAATAATTAAATTAGAAAATAAACAATAACAATAATTTATTAGAGATCTTGCTCCTGCTCATTCTATACGGCTGACCTGAACCGTACCGGGTTTGTCGGAGACTTTTTTATTTAAGTTAGGCCACCTGACCTAACGGGTTAATCTTATCATAGTACATTGCTTCAAACTCAAAAGGCGATACATAACCCAGTGCACTGTGTACACGCTTTTTG
>NZ_JAUZUV010000023.1:0-29272 GCF_031844265.1 Acinetobacter sp. RG5
TCCTAAAAGGAATTTTTTCATTGGGATTATCGTCCTCTAAATCATTATGCTTAGTGTATGGGTTCACTATAAATCAATTATGCCGGTTCCGTTTTCATGCTGCGAACTTTTGTGCTATCAGAACCGCTACATTAAAGTATGCGACTGATTTTAAGTCAGTTAATATGGCCATTCGACCGCTATGTGTTTTTAGATAATCACAAAAGTTAAACTTTGAGTAATAAAAACGGTTATAATTTCTACGATTAAAACGTAGTGGTCAAACCTACAGTAAATATTAGCTTCTTACTATTCTCTTCAGTAACAGCCGCGTGGCTATGATAATTGCTGGAATTTACAACATAGAACTGAGCAAAAAATGATTTATGAAAGGTTTATTAAATTAAATAAATTATTTATATAGTTAAAATTCACCTGATAAATCACTTTTTAATTTAAATTACTATGTTAATTATTTGTTAATTATTTCTAAATTTTTCTCTAAGAAACGGAGTCCCCCATCAGCAAAACTACTGGTTGAAAAAACTATAGTAAAAATAACTAAAATAATCTTCATGTACATATTATTGAATCTGATCATATCTTGGACCAAAAAAATCTTTACTTATAATAATGAGTAAATATATACATCCGAATGACGACAAAATTACAAACTTGTAATTTTGTTAAGGTTTGTTCTCAAAAAAATAAATTAATACTATTTTAAAAAAGATAAATCGTTGCTGAAAAAGCTAGATTGCAATCGAGTTAATTAATTATAAATCAAAAACTTATATTGTATAAAATTAGTAACTCTTTGCTTTCTGCACTTATTATTTAATCAACGTTTCACGATTTTCATAAGCTAAACTAAATATAGTCGCCAATTTCAATTGAGTTATTTCCCGGCTTTTAAATACCGATATACCGCTTGGCGACTAATTCCAAATGCCTGGCCTAATGCCATTTTTGAAGGGTACTTCCCTTCCTTCCAGTCTTGTCGCAAAGCTTCAGCCTGATCAGGTTTCAATTTATGTACCCGGCCTTTGTACTTCCCTTGAGAAGAGGCAAGTTTAATTCCTTCCTTTTGCCGCTCTAAAATGATCTCACGTTCAAACTGTGCAAAAGCACCCATCAGTTGCAGCATCAAATTATCCATCGGGGTGGATTGGGCCGTAAAAGTAATATTTTCTTTTACAAACTGGATGGCAATCCCTCGTTTGACCAGTTTATCCACTTCAGTCACCAAATCTTTTAAGCTTCGCGCAAAACGATCCATGGAATGTACTATCACCCGGTCTCCTTCCCGGACATAATTCAACATTTCCTGAAATTTCGGTCGGTCGGTATTTTTACCTGAAGCACGGTCAACAAAAATCCGGTCGACTTCAATTCCCTCAAGTTGACGTCCCGTATTTTGCTCGACCGAACTCACTCGCACATAGCCTACTTTTTGGCCTTTCACTTTTTACGCCCCAATTGGATAAAAATGAACAATTTCGTAAATTATAAATCTTTAATACCAAAGTTACATGTTACTTATGATTAAAAAACATTTAAATGGTACATGTTTTTAAGAACTTTTAAAATGTAATTTTAGGGTATACTCTATAGTTACATAAATTAGATTTAAAAACTTGTCTCCAATAAACCAAGTACGGTTCACCTAAACAGATTGCTACCCCTGAACAACCAGAATCCGAAAAAAGAGGCTTTTGGAGCCGTTTTTTTAGACCCTATGATTAACCACGATTGTTTAACTCATATGAATAAAGTTGTGAAACTTTGATTAAATAATAGGCATGGAACGTGAAAAATCATAAAAAAAACCCATCTTGGGGAAGATGGGCTATCAACTAGAAACTACAGCATTGAATTTTCAAGAGAATTATAACGCATTTCGTATAAGGTGTATTATGTTAATTTTAGGGAAATTTAAAAATTATCCTCTTTCAATAACGCCATAAAAGAAGTGAAGTTATCTGCTAATTTTATAGTTCTCAACTTATTTTCAGTGGGTGATATTTGGATAAGGTCATCATGATAAATCAGAGTAATAGGTGGTTCATCAGTATCAAGATCATCTCTGTAATCAAAAGCTAGTAAGTCACCACCTGCACATTCTCCGAAAATCACTATGTGTTTATCCATAAACTCATACATGTATTCATCAGGCTGATTTAATTCAATTGCTTCATCTTTTTTGATGGAATCCTCATACTTTTTACGATCTTCCTCATCCCAAATTTCTATTTCTTCATATCCGTAGCTATAAAAATATACGTCTCTATCTGTAAACTCATTGTTATGATCTAAAAACTCAAAATAGTTATTTTGAGGAGTTAATCCATTGTGTTTACTCAGTAATTCAACATAAGACTTAGGGAATTTATAACCAATAGACTCAGCATAATCTTCAATAATTTTTCTATCAATTTGGCCATGATCTGTGTAGACATCAATATTCATGTAATCTGCTCAATTAATTTTTTTATAGTATAAATTAGGAATTTAGATTTCCATTTAACATAATGGCCGTTATGCGAAATTAGAAAATTGAATTTATTGCACTGATATTTATCTGTTTTTTAAATTTTAGACCTGGGTTGGTGCCCAGGTTTTTTTATTGCGTATAACACCCATTATGTTAAATGGAAGGAAGCAAAATAAGTTAACATTTTGCTTCCGGCCACATTAAGCTAGAGTTTTATTTAAATAAAGCTATTTAGTAATCATTAAATTAATTAAAATCTAAATCTAACACCAGCTCCATATAACCAACCTTTCTCAGAGTTTGATTCTATTTGCCACGACGTTTCATCATTACCTTTTGAATACTCATAGGCAATGTCGATATACGGCATGATCTTTTTACTGATTTCATAGCGAGTTTCAAACCCTGCGGTTGCACTGCTTAAACCAGTTTTTTTCGCATATTTAGAGTCATCACTAAAGATAGCATCCAACTCTAAATAAGGTTGAATAATCAACTTTTGCGTAATCAGAAAATCACGTTCCGTTTCTAGGCTAAAGCCCGCATAATTGTCTTCTCCCGCATAGAGATAAGCATCAGTTTCAAAGAAATATGGCGCCATACCATGTAAGCCAATCACCGCATCAACATTTTCTTCGGTGTCTTTGCGATGATCATTGAGTTCAACTTTTTCACTACGATAACGTGCACCAATTTGTGCATCCCAAAAGTCTGAAATCATACGGCTATATAAAAGTTTGGCATCATAATGTGCATCATGCGATTCTTCTTTATCGGCATGAATTTTAATAAAAACCTTATTTTCATCTGTGCCAATACGGGTTTCAAACTCTGACTTTAAATCACCTGTGCCATCTTCATTGACAAGCCACTTATTGTCCACTGTCGTAATCGCATAAATTTGCGCACCGTGTTCTGAGCGATGATCATAATGCGAACTCTGCTGAGCATTCGCATCTGGTACATGATGTGAATGATTAACCGTAGATGTTGCCTGATGTTGTGCCTGATTCATTTGGCTATGGTTCATTTGAGAGCGATCCATTTGCATCGGCTGATTTTGACTAGAAGATGTAGCAACTGTCATTTTTTCAGGCGCACTATGATCTTCACCATTATGTGCCAAACTCACTGCACTGACCATCAACAAAGAGCTTGCTAAAACAGTTTTAGAAAAAAGATTAATGGTGCGCATGTTGATCTCCTTTCTGTACTTTTTGATCTTGCTGTTTCTCTGTTGATTTGTGATGCATTGGCTGATGACCTGCATGTTGATGGTTCATCGGTGCTGAATGTGCAGCATGATTCATTTTCCCCATCATCTGCATGTGTTGTGCATGCTCTTGTGGAGAATGCTGTGAATGATCCATCTCAGACATCGCTTGATGATTCATTGATGGTACATTTTTTCCATCAGTCTGAGCAGTTGAATGATGCCCTTCGTGCGCCAAACTTAAGCTTGTTAAACTCAATACCGCAACAGAAAAAAACGCTTTAAATACAAAATTAGTGATGTGCATGTCCAGCTCCTTTTTGCTCAGTTACTTGGTGAGTTTGAGTCGAATTTGTACCTTGAATTGGCGTTGTAGACACTTGTTCATCGCTAACATTTGCCACGATCAACTTGTTCATCATTCCTGCACTCATGTGATACAACAAATGACAATGGATTGCCCATTCGCCCAACTCATCCGCAGTTAATAAAGCAGTCACTGTTTTACCCGGTGGTACAATCAATGTGTGTTTATTCGGCATATCTACCGACTCTTGACCATTCTCCAACTGCATAAACATGCCATGTAAATGCATGGGGTGCGCCATCATACTGTCATTAATAAATTTGATACGGATACGCTCGCCATACTTCACTTTTAATGGCTCAGCATCGCTGAATTTTTTACCGTTAATCGTCCAAATATAACGCTCCATAGTACCGCCCAAACGCACTACTAATTCACTGCTAGCTTCACGAGTATCTTTTTGCGGTTCTAAAGATTTTAAATCACTATATTGCAAGGCTTTATTGCCCGCAGGTGTAGATGCATTTGCCCAACCATAAACCACTTGATCATTTTCTTGTGGTTTTGCTGTGCCATGCTGTGAATGATCCATTTTCGAGTGATCCATGCCTTGCATATCGCCATGGTTCATTTTTGAATGATCCATTTTCGAGTGATCCATGCCTTGCATATCGCCATGGTTCATTTTTGAATGATCCATTTTCGAGTGATCCATGCCTTGCATATTGCCGTGGTTCATTTTCGAATGATCCATTCCTGCATGATCACCGCCACCATGTCCCATATCTTCCATGGTCAAAAGTGAGCGTGGACGTGGTGCAGGCATATGAATGCCATGTGTCATAGGATTTAATTCATTGTGCAGTGTACCAATCGCATAGCCTGCACGGTCAATTGACTCAGCTTCAATTTGATAATGTCCGCCTTTTGGCTCCACAATCACATCATAAGTTTCAGCTGTGCCAATACGAAACTCATCCACAGCAACAGGTTTTACAGGCTGACCATCAGCACTGACCACAGTCATTTTCAAGTTAGGAATACGGACATCGTAGAAAGACATCGCAGATGCATTCACAAAACGTAGGCGAATTTTTTCATTCGGTTTAAACATTCCTGTCCAATTTTGTTCAGGTGTTTTGCCATTAATGAGGAAGGTATAACCTGTAACATCCGACATGTCGGTTTTTAGCATACGCATCTGATTCCACATTTTGCGGTCAGACCATGTCGCTTTTATGCCATCACGTTTAACCTGCTTCCAAACATCACCCAAGGTTTCACGCTGATTTTGATAATATTCAGCTGAAATTTTAAGATCTTTCTGAATTTGATCACTGGTTTTTTCATGAAAATCTGACAACATCACCACATAGTCACGTTCAGCTTTTTCATGTGCTGCCAATGGTGTTTTACCTTTTGGATAAATCACAAAAGAACCATATAAGCCGTCCTGTTCCTGTCCTTTAGAATGAGCGTGATACCAATAAGTCCCGCTTTGGCGAATCTTGAATTTATAAACATACTCGCTTTGAGGCTTAATACCGTTAAAACCATTAAATCCCGGTACACCATCCATAATGCCCGGCAACAACAGTCCGTGCCAATGAATAGAAGAATCTTGGTTTTTTAAATTATTTTTCACGCGAATGATGGCTTCATCACCCTCTTCAAACTCAAGCAAAGGCGCAGGAAATTGACCATTTACGGTAATGCGCTTTACAGGCTTTCCAGTTGGGCTGACCACTGCTTCATCAATAACAAGCTGATATTCACGCACTTCGGCAAAAACCAAAGGCGACGATGCAAAACAAATACCTGCTAATAGGTACGAACTAATTTTATGAGACATAACTTAACCTTAATTTTTGAAAAATAAATAAATTTTAAAAAAAATTGGTTAAGTTTTAGGAGGACGTGAAATTTCTTGCCAATACCCATTTAGATATTGGTTGAGGTAATAAAAATTAGGCTGATCTATAGAATAGAAGGTATCTAGGGGATCTAGCGAGCTTTGCAAAGAATGAAGACATGAGATCTGTGTCTGGCAGGATAAGCTAGAACATTCCTGACACTTTTTGTGATCTATATTCTGATTAATAGCTAAATGATTATGGCAATCGGTATTCGTCTGTACTTCGTGATTAATAACTAAATGATTATGGCAATCGGTATTCGTCTGTACTTCGTGATTAATAACTAAATGATTATGGCAATCGGTATTCGTCTGTACTTCGTGATTAATACCATGTTGAGTGACTTGCTGTGCTTGATCTAAACAATGATCTTGGCTCATTTCAGTTTGCATATTGATATGCATTATCTTTACTGATGCAACAGACACACTACTCCATCCTATGGCAAAAACCATAAGAAAACAAAACCAAAGTTTTTTGGAGAGATGAGTCAACACGAATGCTATCTAGGAATAGAATTTAATCCAATATATCTTAACGGAATTTCAACTATTTACAACTCAATATAATTTAGTAGTTTCTCTAAAATTAACATAATACACCTTATACGAAGGCAAAAATGGGAGCTATAAGCTCCCATTTTTAGTCTTTAATTCGCTTTTTCGCTTCGTCATAAACTATGCTATCAGCTCGTTTTCCGACGGTAATGAGCAGGATAACTACCTGATCATCTTTAACTTGATAGACAAGTCGGATACCAGCTTTTAATAATTTGATTTTATAGCAACCTGCAAGATCGCCTCTAAGCATATTCTTTGGAATATGTGGCTGCTCTATGACTTTGGCTAGTTTCTTTTTAAATTGATCTCGTATAGCAACAGGGAGTTTTTCCCATTCTGCTGTAAAGTCCTTGTGACGTAAAAGCTTATAAGTCATCTAATGTGACTTCCTCAAACATCTCTTTAGGATCATTAATGCGCTTACGGACAAGAGCTAATAATTCTTCATCTTCTTCCGAAAGCAAAGCTTTTTTGACAGGCAGTTTCCCAGTCGTAGCAACATACTCAAGAATACTAGTGAAGAAATCCGTAGGTGCAATACCTTGCTCTTTAAGGATTGAATAAGATTTTTCTTTAAGGGCTTCATCGACCCTGAAGTTAACAGTAGCCATCATATTTCCCAAGTATTTAATGTACTAGGAATAGTGTAATGCAAATTGCATTACAAGTCTACTTCGCATAATCCGTATTATGTTAATTTTAGAAGAAATTAAGAATTATCCAATTGAAATTAAAAAAAATATATATTTATAATTAAATGAGCATCCAAGTTAAGAACTAAAATGATAAGAGACGATTTAAAAAAATATCCTAAAGCGATATGGGTACATTTTTATAAAAACCGTATAAGTTTGATGGCAGAGAATGGCATAGCCAAAGCAACTGAAATTCCTAAATCACCTTATGATCATCCAAGAATGATTTTGGCAGATTTTGAAAGCGCTACAACAACATTAAAAGCTTTAATGAGACACCATTCTAACGGTTTATCTTTTTTCAAGTTTACAGCTCCTATTACGATTGTCCAAATAATGGAGCCGATACAAGGTAGTTTAACTAAGATTGAAATACGAGCTTTTAAGGAGTTATTTTTTAATACTGGTGCAAGAGAAGTAAAGCTATATGACCTTGATGGAAATTCTATTGAAGAATAATTTTACAAGCCCTATTTAACATAATGGCGGTTAAGCCCCTTTTAGATAACTTTAGCAACTCGATAGACAGTTGCAACTCCACAATTCACTGCTTTGGCAATTTCTTCCTTAGTCATATTGCCAGCTGCTAGCAATTCTTTTATTCGTTTGTGCTTAGCCTCATTGGCTTTCTTACCTGTTGGCTTGTAACCCGAACGTGTCAGGCCCTGCTTAATACGTTCTATACGTTTCTCATTGTCTAGGCGAGCCATTGTTGCCAGGAGATCAATCAACATATTGTTGATGAGTGGACTGCTCCCAGTATCCTAGACACGAGACGGCCTCATTTTGAAGCTGCCTCAAAGGCTTCTGGACTCATCCCATCGAGATGCGAATGACGCCTGATTCGATTGTAAAACATCTCGATATAATCAAATACATCTGCACGCGCCATTTCTCGTGTTTTATAGATCCTCTTTTTAATTCTTTCCTTCTTTAAGCTGCTAAAAAAGGATTCAGCAACAGCATTGTCCCATGAGCAGTATACTGCGCAAGGCCTCTACGACTCATACTCGGAACTAAATTATGCTTCTGACAGAATTTCTGCCAGTCTCCGCTACTGTATTGTGAGCCTTGGTCTGAGTGTATGATCACAGGTTCATTGGGTCTGCGTCGCCATACCGCCATTAAAAGGGCATCCAAAACGATATCCTTGGCAAGCGTAGGTTTCATTGACCAACCGATGACTTTCCTTGAATATAAATCGAGAACCACAGCCAGATATACCAGCCTTGCCAAGTGCGGATGTAGATAATATCAGTCACCCACGAGGTATCAGGTGTGTTTACAACAAATTCTCGATTTAAATGGTTAGGTGGCACAATCTGAGGACGACCACGACCATAGCTTTTATGCTTCTTATATCCTCGAACAGCGGCAATGCCATTGTTCTTCATGATCTTCAGCACACGATTCGGTCCACAGCTTTCACCTAGCTCTTTAAGATCCAGCGTGATGCGACGATAACCATAGATACCATAACTGGCATCATAAGAAGAACGGATCAGTTGTAATAACCGTTTGTCTTCAATTGTTCTGCCTGATTCGGGTTCATGTAGCCAGGCATAATAGCCAGCACGAGCAATCTTAAGAACCCGACACATCGTCTTAATCTTAAATTGATGGCTGTACTCAAGGATAAACTGATACTTTACTCGGGCAGGCTTGCAAAGCGGCGTGAAAGCAGTGCTTTCACTTTAAGATATCCCGCTCTTCTTCAGTTTGCTTAAGCTGACTTTTAAGACGAAGGATCTCTTTCTTTGCTTCGAGTAGTTCATGTTCATCAGGGTTGTTGCGTAAAGGCTGTACGGCCTTTAGCCATTTATAAATGCTGTGCTGTGATACACCTAAACGTTCTGCCACATCAGTGACAGAATATCCACGTTCAGTAATCAATTTAACAGCTTCTTCTTTAAATTCTGGGGTGTATCGTTGTCCACTCATAATGTTCTCTCCTATGCAAAAAGAATAGACGAAATTTGTCTAGGAGAGTGGTGGCAGTCCAAGTCCAAGAGAAGCTGATTGCTTAAATCAGTTTTTTTAGTTTAGAAGAGTCGTATCATTTTAGTCAGACTATAACTTCATACTGCGAACTTTTAAGCTGAGCTTTAAATCTGCTGGAGTTATATTCATCGTCTTATCAAAACCCAATTTTTCTGCAAAAGCTGTGCTGTTTTCGTTTGGAGATTCAATAAAAATTCTCTCATATTCATATTTTTCAGCAATATCTAGCAACGTTAATAGCAATGCTGTTCCATTACCATTTTTGACTTTATTAAATCCTACTTTTGCAATTTCGATCAATTTTTCACCTTCATAACATCTAAATCTGAGATAGATATCGTCCAAGTCTTGACAGAAAAAAAGAGTACATCTAGCAGTACCTTCAGGATCTGTAAAACCAAAATCAATGGGAAATCTTAATTTCTCAAGAGTATAGCCGAGGGTCGAAGAAATATATTGTTCCATTGATTTCAATATGTAGTCTTGTTCTTGAGCACTGATTAGCATATTTAAAACTCATAAAAAAAAGTATCATACGATATCTTTAGTTTTTTTCAAACTATTGATTTTAAATTATTTATATACAAAAGATTATTCTTTAATATAATAATTATCATGCATTATAGCTAATGTAAAAATTCAAATTTAATTTGAACAAATATTAATGTTCCATAACTAATTTTGAATATAGCCTAAGCTTTATAAATATTTTCTGAATATTTAAGTGCCTTTCAAGCTATTCATTAGATCTCTTTCATAAATCAAAAAACGATCTTCTTTTTGGTTAATATTTGCACTTCGGATTTCTTGGCATTCGTGCATAATCTGCGGATGAAATACATCGATTCAAACAAGCTTTCTGATCCTCAGTTCAAGCGATACACAGGCATCTCATGGTCAACTTTCTATTTGATGGTTGAGCAATTGCAGAAGCATGTCTCTGCCAAAGGCAGACCGCCCAAGTTAAGCCTGGAGGATCAGGTTCTGCTCTGTCTGAGCTATTGGCGGGAATACCGAACCTTATTTCACGTTGCGACGAGTTACGGGGTTTCAGAGCCCACAGCCTCAAGAATTGTCCGTCATGTTGAAGACTGCCTGATTCGGTCCAATCTGTTTAATTTACCCAAAGATTTACCCGAGGGCGAAGGCATCGACTGGAATGTTGTGATCGTGGATGCCACGGAAATTCCAATCCAAAGGCCTAAAAAAACAGAAGAAAAGCTATAGCGGCAAGAAAAAGACCCATACCTTTAAAGTACAGGCCATGATTCACTACAAAACTCAGCAAATTCTGAGTTTATGTACCAGTCGCGGTGCAGTGCATGATTTCGAGTTGTTCAAACGTAATTTAAACCAGATTCCTTTTGGGGCTTTTATCCTTGCAGATAAAGGCTATCAGGGGATTTATGTGTTGTATCCGAATAGCCTGTTGCCATTAAAAGCCAAAAGACACTGTAAATTGGATCCTGAATTGAAAATCTATAATCAAGAAATCAATAAAAGAAGAATCGGAATTGAGCATGTATTTGGCAGCCTGAAAACCTTCAAAATCCTTGCTGAACGTTATCGAAATAGAGGTAAAAGGCTTGGTTTGAGATTCAATTTAATCGCTGGAATCTACAACTTGGAACTGAGCAAAAAATGATTTATGAAAGAGGTCTATTTAGTATGAAATCACTTGTTCAAAATCAATATCTCGGCACACAGTAAAAATATCCAGTTTCATAAGATATACCTTTACGGTATTTTTAGTAATTAATTAATAAAAATAATATGTATATCAAAATTAATTATAATAAACCAAGATTTAGCTGAATGGCCATTTGCCAATTTGTCATCCCGTATGTGAATAAGCACGTTTTAAGGCTCTTTCTGCTTCCAGCTTTGCTGCTACACGTTTGCGCTGAACTGTACGAACAGAAACCTCCAGGAGAGTTGCAAGTTCTTTATTTGTATAAGCAGAATAATCAATTAATTCCACAGTTGGTTCCTGATCCTCTTTAATTTTTTTTATGTAGGTTCGAATGGTACGTTCTGATACACCACACGCTTGAGCGATCTCAGTTGCTTTTAGAGAGGGATCTTGCATGTATAGGTCAAAACACTTTTTCCGGGCGCCTTCATAGTGACTTGATCGTACTTCACCACCTCGCGCCCCACGTGCTTTTTGCCGTTCCCTAAACCATGGAGCGGATTCCTGATAGTGCATATTTTTAAAACAGTATCGGGCAATACTTTTTGCCATATGCTTAAGCTCATTATCTGATAACAAATTATTTGGAAAGTAGTTTTGGTTAATTTCTTGGGCTTCACCCTGTAAAGTGAATGCAAAGTCAGTTTCGCTCACATACTTCTCGTGCAGCTTGTACGCTTTTACCCGTAAAATATCAAAAATCGTGCAGTTCCGGCCAAAGCCCATAGTTTCAGAAATTTGTTTGTTTTGTAGGCAGTATTTTTGAATTAGCAGAAAAGCTTCAGATTTGTCGGGATTATCCTTTTCATAATCCAATTTTGATACTCCCATGCCTTGGTTCAATTCATTGAGCGTATAAGGCTTCACTCGAGGGTATAAACAGATATGTTTGGGATTAAAAGGACTTCTTGCCAGCGTACCATTGTATGCAGCATCACCATTGTGGATGGCTGTCAGTTTGAATAAAGTCTTGAAATAGTAGTCTTGGCACTTGCGTCGTGACTTAAAGCTACGTGAAACACCCTTTTCTAAAAAGTACCATAATTGGCAATGACCCGTTTCAGGGTTGATCACAACCATATTTGGAAATGGGCATGGTAAGTCCAGATAAGCGTCAGGACTATTTATATCACTGTCTATGATCATGAAGTTCAGCATATTTTCATGATTTGGCTGAATATGTTCATGTTTCAAAGCGCGATACTTTTCAAGCGGGTAAGATCTCGGATTATCTGTTTTTAAACTTGATGAGCAAAGCATCACTTTTGGTAAATTTCTGATCAGAAAGTCTTCAATGTCCTTAGGCATATACGATTTAATTGAGTGATCTTTCTTTTGCTCAAGTAAACAATCCATATACAAACTCATGAATAACCTGCTTTATTCCTGCCTGAATTTTTTAGAAATTTTTATAAATTTCTATCCATTAAAAAGCTTTAAAGAGCCTCTTTTTGGAGTCTACTAAATTCAAAAAAATGACTTCTCCAATGGTGAGATTTAGGAAAAAAATGTTGGCTTGAGTTGAAAGAATGAAGATTTCTTATAATGTTTTAGAGTGGTATTACATGACCTGGATAGTCACCGACTTTGTGGAGACCTTTTAATTAGTTAAAATTGCTGTTGCTGTGAGTTTCTTTTAATTGTTCAAGCGAAAGAGGATCAAGCAGAAAATTTATAAATCAAGAACTGAAGCAGATTTTGATTTATTTGAATATACTCAAGTTTTTTACAATGCAAAATGCAGCAATGGTTTCAGTGGTTAGCGCTTTCCATTAGATAATGAACAGACCCATCAAAAAATGATGATGTGTGAAGTTTTGGTGGCTTTTCAGACGTTACCTATAATAATTATTCTAGCTGCCTCGTATATGGCTATTAACAGGACAGCTGATAGCGAGTACTGCGTCCGCCCCTTTCTAGTTTGATAAGACAACCTTTATCTAATAAATCAGTTAAATGGCGTGTTGCCGTTGCTTTACTTACTTTGGCTATCTTCTGATATTCAGCTGCACTCACCTCAGATTCATGCCCCTTTGCACTTTTATCTATTAAATAATCCAGGACTTCACGCTGGTTTTCATGCAAATCAAGATTCGCATTTTTTTGCCAGAACTGATTCTTCAATAAAACTGGTTGAATATGTTTTAAAGTAACCTCAAGGCTCTCATCCAAAGTATCGAGAAACCATACCAGCCAACCGGTAATATCTGTATGCCCCTTTTGAGACCGTTCAAGAATCTCATAATAACTTTCACGCCTGACAAAGATTATTGGTGACATCGCATAGCAACGGATACTTGATGGATCCACCTGAGCCAATGCTAAATGGGTTAACAGTCGAGTCATACGGCCATTTCCATCTTCAAACGGATGCATCGTCACAAACCACAAATGGGTTATCGCTGCACGCAAGAGTGGATCAAGTAGTACATCTGTTCTACTGTCATTAAACCATTCAATAAATGCCTTTAATTGTTCTTCTAATCCATTTCGTGGAGGAGCCTCAAAATGTATATTCAGGTAATCAGCAGAGCCAGAAACAACCTGCATAATAGTTCCGGGACGTCTTAGTTCGCCAACATGCAAGTCTTGGCTTTTGCCTTGAGGAGTGCTAAACAGCCATTGATGCCATTGCATCAAACGCTCAAAAGTTAGAGGAAGTTCTGTATTGTTTAACAGATCAAATATGAGGTTTCCCAAATTTTCATAATAAGTATCCTTTCTACAGGATTGCCCACCCTTGATCTCAAAAGATTCGGCAAGAGAAGCATATATAAGGGAGCCATTTAAGCTCTCATTTTCTATAGCGAAAGAAGCCCCAAGTTCCCTTACCAGGTTTTCAATAAACCAATTCTCTATATCAAGCGTACACTGGCTTTGGCCCAGAATAACTCCCATCTTTTTATGAATAAGTCTGGTCTTTGGCAAGATCAGACCATCTTGCCATCTAAATTCTGTCCAGTTTTTTCTTTGCCAGATCCATTTTTGCATTTCAGGTTTCTTTATTCATTCTGAATGAGCCGAATAATAGGGTTAATCAGCTCATATTATGAGCCGTATATTCAGTGTACTTTTTATTCATAGCTTTTAAAACTACTTATTGATAGTCAGCATCCCATCCCAGCTAAAATAGTTTTGAGTCAAATTCTTTCTGGACATTGCCCATGCACGGCTGTGCATCTTGCATGGTCCAATTGCTATTTTCTTATCCCCAAATTTGACTTTTACTTCCTCAATCGCCTTCTGCAATTTTTCATTTTTCTCAATCTTTGAGCTATCCGAGAGCAGGTCATAGATATAGCTCTGTTTCGATTCAATCGCAGTCAGAATCACGCCACATTTTTTAAACTCTATCCCCTCCTTGAATAATTCATGCATACGCTTCATCAAGACCCTGTTCATTACAATGGCAGAGTCCGTAGGTTCCGGAAAGCCGATACTGACCGATTTATTGTAGAAAGGCCGATGTTGATCGAACGGATTAGACTGGGCAAATGCAATCATACAGCCACATAAGGATCTATCTTCTCTTAACCGTTTAACTGCATTCTGCAGGTAATCACTCATCGCTTCCGATAAAGCTTCAATATCCGTTACCCGTGAACCAAATGATCGAGAAGAGATAATCTGCTTTTTGGTAGGTGGAGATGATTCCAGCTCTATACAGGAAATTCCCTGTAGCTCCATTACAGTCTTTTGCATTACAACAGAAAATAGTTTCCTCATTTGATGTGGATTAGACCGGGTCAAATCAAGAACTGTATTGATGCTTAGGCTATTCAGTTTTTTACTGTGCTTTCGGCCGACTCCCCAGACTTCCGAAACGTCGATCAGACTTGAAAAGTAATCTCTGTGACACGGATCCATAGATACAAGATCACAAACGCCATTAAACCGTTTCGCCTTCTTTGCCATATGATTGGCCAGCTTGGCTTCTGTTTTACTCCGGCCAATACCCACACATACTGGCAAGCCGATCCATTGTAAAATTCTTTGCCTCATATGCTGGGCATATTCGACCAGGTTATAGTTATGAGCATAGGCTGTGACCTTTAGAAAGCACTCATCAATCGAATAGACTTCCTGCTCACCAGGTGCCACATATTCAGCCAGAATGGAATGAAACCGATGTGACATTTCTGCATATAAAGCATAATTACTGGAAAGTACCTGAATATTGTGTCGCTCTACAGTATCGCGGATCTGGAATAAGGGGACGCCCATTTTAATACCCAGGTCTTTAGCTTCCTGAGAGCGAGCGACTACACAGCCATCATTATTGGAAAGCACAATAACCGCTACATCTTTCAGTTTAGGATTGAAAAGCCGCTCACAACTGACATAACAGTTATTTACGTCGATGAGCGCATATATTTCTTTCGTATAGCTCATCTGAATTTCTTGATTACATTAGTGACTACTCCCCAGATCTCGAACTGTTGTCCTTCTTCGGGGTGGATATCTGGATACTCATCATTTTCTGCTTTTAGCCAGCAGCCTTTTAAGTCAACGATGAGCCGTTTCACGGTAAATTCATTATCGATACAGGCAATCACAATATCTCTGTGCTGGGCTTCAATACTGCGATCTACGATCAGGGCATCATTAATGTCAATTCCTGCATTTAGCATGGAAAGAGAATTCGCACGAACAATAAAAGTGGCATTGGCATTGTTAATCAGGAATTCATTCAGATCTAGTTTTTTATCAATATAATCCTGAGCTGGTGAGGGAAATCCGGCTTGAACCCGCTCAATTACAAGAGGTATTTCCATTTTTGTGACAGGATCAAACTGGCGGATATCACTAATTTCATTTCCTTTTTTTAATGACTTTAAGTATGCTCTGATATCAAGAACCTGTGATTCTGGCACACGAATCACTTTAGTCTCTTCAGATTTCTTCCTGCCTGCACCGGCACGAAAACCCCCATGAGAATTTGCCATATTCTGCTTACCTTTTTGATTTTTGTTACATTAATCAAGATTGTAGAGATATGGGAAATTTCATACAAATAAAATAATCCTTTTAAAATCAATTGGGCGTCTTAAAATGACGCCATTTTTTTAACTTTCTGACCAATGGTTTAGATAGATCTAGTTATTTAAGCAAAAATTATTTTTTGAGAAATAGATAATCTAGAAAATATATTTCTTTTGATAATGATTAATTTTTTAAGCATTGCTCGTTAAAAAATTGGTTTATGCTTAAATTTTTAATCATAATGAAATAAATACTTAAACAGCTAAAACTATGAGCTGATTAATACTTTTAAAGCTCTACAAGATGATGACACAATGAAATTCAGTAGCTTAAAAACACCTGATGCCATGGGAAAAGAACTGGGGAGCCGATTAAAACAGGCGCGGTTGAACTTGAATCTTACTCAGCAAGAGGTCGGCTTATCTGCAGGGATTAGCCGTTATTCAGTCAAAAATCTGGAACTGGGTCGGGGAAGTGTGCAAGATTTGATGGCTCTCCTGATAGCCTTGGAACATACTGAGCAACTCGATCATCTGCTACCACCACAACAGGTATCACCTATCCAGCTATTCAAACTCAAAGGGCGAATACGTAAAAGAGCATCAGGCTCACATATTGGTTCAGCATCGGCTCAGACAGAGAATAAAGATAAAGAAGATATCGGATGGTGAAGATTTTAAAGACACTAAAAGTAGTTTACCAGGGACAGGATGTAGGAGCATTAAGCGTTGACCCATCAACCGGTCAGTGTACCTTTATGTATATACCTGAATTTGTAAAAACCGGTATTGAACTGTCTCCATTGATGATGCCGCTACGTGAAAATTATATATATAGCTTTGATACCTTAAGCCCAGAGTCCTTTAAAGGCTTGCCTGGGATGCTGACTGATTCCCTTCCAGATGATTTCGGTAATCGTATCTTAAATGCCTGGTTAGCTTTGAAAGGTGATCACTCTCTTCCTATCAATCCGATTGATCAGCTACGCTATATAGGCAAACGTGGCATGGGCGCACTTGAATTCTTACCTGCAAAAGCTCGCGGAGAGTTGAATACCCAGGATCCAGTACACATTGAGGAACTGGTAGCAACTACCCAGAAAATCTTGTCTGCAGATTATAGGCATGAAATGGACTGCAAGATATTTTTGCCGCTTGTCAGAGTGGCTACCAGTGCCGGTGGTAAAAGACCAAAAGCTATCCTGGCATTTAATGAAGATTTCAAAAAAGTTCTTCCAGGACAGACAAATGTTCCACCTGGCTATAAGCATTATCTAGTGAAATTTGATAGCCTGCGTGAAGGAAATATAGATAGAGAAACCATCAATGGCTCAGGTTTGAGTGCGGTCGAATATGTCTATCATCAAATGGCGATTTTCTGCGGCATTGATATGATGCCTTGTTATTTACTGAATGAAGGTAACAGCCAACATTTCATGACTCAGCGATTTGACAGAATTGGAAATGAAAAATTACATGTACAAACACTGAGTGCTTTGGCTCATGTTGACTATAAGTCGCCAGGCTCTTTTTCTTATGAGCAACTTTTTATATTACTGAATGAGTTAAAAATGACAGCTGTAGAGGCTGATCAGATATTGAAGCGTATGATATTCAATATTGTGACCCGCAATCTGGATGACCATGCTAAAAACTTCTCGTTCATATTACGAGATCGTAAATGGCAACTAGCCCCTGCTTATGATTTGACATACAGCTATGCACCTGGATCTTTTATGGGAGATTTACACTGGATGTCTCTTAATGGAAAGCGCAAGAATTTTAATTTAGAAGACATACTGTCGGTACAGTCTTTAAACCGAAAATTCACGCCTAGGTATGTTTTAAGTGTGCTGGAACATACTATTGAAGTGGCAACCAAATGGGATATGCTAGCAAAAGCAGTTGCTGTACCAGAAGAGCTTATTGAAAAAATAGCAGCGAATTTAAAGCTTAAATTTTAAAGGCCTTAGATTATTTATTTTTCCTGATTAAACCTGCGTTCATAGCAAGTCTGGCAATACGTCCTGCAAGCATTGTCCAGCCTTACGATTGATGAGACGGGCATGCATACCAACTGTTTGTGGACCATCAACATCTCAGGCAGAAGATCTGCAACTACTTCTCCATAGGGTGTTGCGGTATTTGAACAGAGGACCAGAGAATAGCCTGCATTCTTCAGAGACTGCAGAACTGATCCTGTGTCGTCGTACAAAGTAATTTGCTGTAATTCAAATGCCAAATCATCGTGTAATTCTGCAAGAAGTACAGAAGGAAGTGTTTGCCCCAAAGATAAAGCAATAGCCTGAAAGTCTCCATTAATCGACATTACCGTCGAAGAATCAGAAAGGGTAGGTTTTCGGCCATTTTCCTTCAGGAATCGCATCATTATTACAGTTTTTATTGTGGTTATTTAACTCATCCTGCATTTTAGCGCGAGTTAAACATGAGATTTTCTAAGCCTTCATTATTAATGACGCTTCTACCTATCTTTTTACCCATGAGATATTTATCGGTCTTTTTTTCCATTCTAAAGGATGATTGGTTTATGCAAAATAATCATAGTTCATTATAAGTTATTGATTTATATTGTAGGTCATACCTTTCCACTCATGATATTGATGCTTAAAATTATAATACTTTATCGGTCATACCTTTTCACTTTCGAATCAACTTGATATGGAAAAATCAGCAATAAAAAATATAAGTTATTGATTTTAAATATCTATATTACTTTTATGCTCATACAGATTGTTGTCGGTCATACTTTTCCACTCATCAGATACTTGTCGGTCTTTTTTTCCACTCTAAAGGATGATTGGTGTATTTAAAATAATCAAATTTTATTATAAATTATTGATTTATATTGTCTTTCATACCTTTTCATTCATGATATTGAATGCTTAAATTCGAAATACTTTGTCGGTCATACTTTTCCACTCATCAAGTTTTCGGATTAAAAAAGTTAAAATACCTTAATACCGATTTCTATAAGCTCTTCCTTTATAGAAATCGGTATTAAGATATTGAAAATAGGTATAAATATCATTAATTAAAATGGATCATAATCATACCCATTATCTTTTTTAGACTGTTTTACCTCTAATACTGATTTCAATGATTCATGATGATGAACAGCAGTCCTCTTCAACTCATTCTCGCGAATAGAGATATGTTTCTCTAACTTATTAATGGATATATAAATTTGCTCTTTAACTTCACGATCTATGAGTACCCTGGGATACCTTTTTATAGCTTTATAACTTTTTAGCATTTCACTTTGATGTTCTATAACCTTGCAAAGACCCTTCATGTTATCCAAGTCGTGCCTGTCCATTTTAGATAGCTCTCCTTCAAGATAGAAAAGGCTGTTTTTCACGCGCTGAACATATATTCTCACAGATAAAATCGGGTCATCAATTGACGCATTTACTGCAGTCAATCGCGTTAAATATTTTTCTGCCGATCTTGCTTCATCTATCGCTAGATTTAAGTACAAGTCCGGATTCTGCATCCGCATTTTGAGCAGAAACATACTAATCGCTTGTCGCTCTATTTTTTGATTTATTAATTCAAGAGTTTGTTGAGCCTGTCGTTCATATTCTTGAAGTCGTCCAAGATGAGCTGGAGTGATTTTTGTAGAGAAAAGACGTCTTGTATGTTTGACCAGTCGATTGAGTCCAATTGTCGGAATGAGCTCATATGCGGTTGTATTGCTTTCTGTATTTCCTCTTGTATAAGTTTTTGAAGGTTGGGACCGCCCAAATAATTGCTTAAGACCGTGAGTAATTCTGGCTCCAAATTGACTAAAATATTGTCTAATTCGGTCGATATGATTTCTTTTGATAATTTCTGTTGATAGCTTTGCAGCATCTCGTTTTTGTTGTTCAATTCTTGCTGCAATAACTCTATTTCTTGCAGCAATTTCTGCTGATAATTTTTCTGCAATTCTTGCGTTTTCAACAAGCTCTGCTTTATTGCTTGATATTCTTGAAGGTGTTGGGCTTGTAATGAAATCTCGTTCTTCAGTGCCCATATCATTTGAGTTTTCAGTTGGTGTAGCGGAGTTTCTCGCATGTTGTTCTCCTGAGCTTATATAAAAAGGTTTAGAAATGAGAGGGTGCTGAACCCGCCGAATATCAAAATGCACCACAGCATTTTCTGGCATGCTGTCCTGATTTCCAGCAATTTTTGCAAGCCATCTTGTTGCTGTTCCAGATATAACTGTTGAAGAGTCTCGGTATTGCTTTTCATTCTGCTTAGTATTCTGTTCATTAACTCTGTACTCTTTATCATGTCTGCCTGATAAATTTCGTGCTGCTGCTTCTGCTGCCTCATCACTATTTTGATGTCGTCGAACTGCAGCTGGTTCATGCACTGCAAAGCTGTCCACTCCATATCCAGCTGCTGACCTTCGAGAATCGTTTTTTTGAGCTGAGTTTTCAAATTCTCGTGATTCTGCTGGCTGAGTTTCAGCTCCTCCTCTGCCTCTATAAGTAGCGGGGTAATATTTCTGGTTATATTTAAAACGTTTTTTTCTAACTGACTTAAGTTCGCTAATATATTCTTTGAGCTGGTTTGAATATTCTTCATTGCCTCCTGGTGGTCCTTTAACTGCTTCTGTTCCTGTTTGATTTTCTCTGTAATCAGAGAATGAAAATCCGTCATGATAATAAGTCTCTCTTAAGCGATCTGTTGCCTGGTCTGTTTTTAATGAAATGTACGTCTGCCCTTCCCTCGTGATCTCACCAAGTTCAGACAATGAAGTAAGTAACTCCTGCCGGTTGTTGATCACCCCATATAAAATCCGCTGTTCAATAAACTGATTGATCAGTTCAACACGTGTCTTTTTGGGCTCATCTTTCAGACCGGCTTTGACAGCAGCAGCATTTTGCAAATGGATATGATTTGATAATTTTGCCTCCTTTGATCTCTTTTGATCATCGGGCCTTGCCCATTCATACTTGTAATTAAAAAAGTCTCGCAAAGGATCAAAATAATGGTGGTGGCCGGGTGGGGCTATATTTAGAGACTTGCCGGATGTCAGTTCAACGCGTGGTACAAGAATATGTAGATGCCGCGAACCGTCATCTTCCAGGTGCATAACAGCGGTCATGTGATACTGTTCTGAGCTCAAACCTGCAAATGCATGCTCTTCAAATACATCTAAAACTTCATGAAGCTGTTCATCAGTGACCCGGTCTTCGGGTGACCATGCAATCACGGCTGAGGTGTAGCAATATTGAAATGGGACACTTCGTGCCAAAGCAGTAAAACTGACAGCATCACCTCGCAAGATCTGCACCCCTGCCCTCATGTTTCCTTGATGATCTTTCTCGCCTAAAACATAAGAAGCAGCTTTGCCCGGGTCTCCTGTTCCCACATTCAAAAATTTGATCAACATAAATTATCTCGATGTATCCGTGGCAATTTTAATCGCCCGGTCTTTTTGTTTCTTATATGCCTGATCTGATAACTTATAAGGATGGATAGCATCTAGGCATTGATGTAGCTCAATCTGAATAAGCTCCAAAATTTCCACACATTCTAAAAATGAAAATCGTTGTATCTGGTTTTGTTGAGCCAGACACAAAAAATTGAGTGAGCGGGCTATTTGGTTCACATTATTTCCGATCCTGCCCACCTCTCTTAGAAAGAGTGGATCCATGGCTGGAGCTGGACGAGTAATACTTTTTTCACCTCGTCTTCGTTTTCTGAAATTAACACTCCCTTCCTCTTCTTTCTGTTGTTCTAAAACGCCATGGATATTTTTTTGAAACTCATATCTGATCAAACCATGTACAAAATCAGTAAAAATGACATTTTGTTTTTTAAGTAACCACTCCAGTTGTACGGCTTGCGCGGGCAGAAAACGGAGTCTTTTAATAATGTCACGTTTAGGTTTCTTCATTACTTGCCTCAGCTTAAAGGGTGTTTTTTTGGGGTCTTAGGGGGTCGCCCCTAACAAGCCCTGTTGCGTACCAAAAATAAACTGCGCAGCAGTTTTTTTTGTAGCTACAGGTAGGCTTGCTTAATAAACTGCTCTTTTTAAGAACAATTTCCCCTCCTGAATCCCAAGCATAAAGGAATTAAAAAATTCAAATCCCATCCGTCGAATTTCGATTTTTTTTGAACGAAATCATCTATTTTTTTGAAAGAGTTACTTTATTTCTCAAGCGGAAACGAGTTGTAAATCAGCGTTCAATCTCGAATTAATGTTCATTGATATAGATTTATATCTAAAAAATCTTAAAAAATTTGAAATTGGCTTGAAATTATGCAGATTTCTTTAAAAAATGTGTTGAGGTTTGTTTTTTTATTTATTTTTGAGTTATTCATCAAATTTATATCGTTTTCAGCATCGTATTCTTATTTTCAATGAATTTGTTTCCCCTGCTAAATAAAATAATATTTTAGATAAATATCAATTAATTAATAATTAACAATGAAGAAAAATAACACACATCTATCTTTCAAATTTCAGGTTTAACTCGTGACATGTAACGTTTTAATTTGGGGATGTAACACTTTTGTTTTTGTTAGAAACGAACGGTTTTTTGTTAGAAACGGACAGTATGTGAAGTGCATCACAATTTTTTAAATTTATTATTCTGTCTTATGAAATTAATACATAAATTTTATTAATACTTATTACGCAGCAGCCTTTTTCAAACAAGAAATTTCTGCATAGGCTGCTTTTAAAGAGTTCAGATGGTAATCCCCTCCTAAAAATAAAAGGATCTAAAAGTAGAATTTTCTCTTAAGATACAAGCAGGAAATTCTGTATGAAAACATCTAAATTTATTGACAGTCAAATCATGTCCATTCTGAAACAGGCGGAATCTGGTACACCTGTCGCTACTCTTTGCCGTGAACATGGCATGAGCAATGCTACATTCTATAAATAGCGTGCTAAATATGGCGGTATGGATACTTCATTAATGGTTTGACTCAGAAAGTTTGGATATTCTTATTTAATTGAACATTCAATCGCACATAACATTGGACATTGATTCTTATTCTACTTGGACACTTAAATAATTTCTGACAAGTTAAATGTAGGATAAAGATAATTTCTCATTTTATTTATACAATTGATTCTCTCAATGTTGATATTAATAAGTCCTGCAAATAGCTTACAGCTTCAAACTCTAGAGATTTTTGACTTCGATAAACTGCTACTTGCATTGGTTTTAGTGGTCCTAGCCCATGTTCAGCACCTAGAATTTTCAAATGGGGTGGCACACTACAACGTGTGAATACAGCGACTGCTAAGCCACTTTCAACAGCAGCAATTTGTCCTGCTAGACTAGAACTATTATATACAACCCGATACGTTTTCCCCTGGAGGGCTAAAGACTGAATAGCATTACGTTTGGCTAAACTTGTATCTTCATATACTGCAATTTTCAGAGGACTTGTTTTCCAAGTTTCAAACTGAGGTGAACCTACCCAGACAAGAGGTTCATAAAACAATAAAGTTCCTTGGCGTGAATGCTCTCTAGAGATTAAAGCTAAATCTAGATCACCAGATTCAATACGAGGAATAAGGGATGTGGATTGCTCGCAATGTAGTTCAATTTCAACTTTGTGATGTAATGTAGAAAACTTCTTTAACACTGGTGTTAAGTAAGTTGATGCGTAGTCATCAGGAACACCTAATCTTATGCGCCCACTTAATTCTGTATTCTGAAAGGCGTTGTGTATTTCATTATGCAAAGCCATCATTCTTCTCGCATAACCTAAAAGCAACTCCCCTTGTGATGTCAGTTGAAGCTGTCTACTTGATCTTTTAACCAATTCACATTGCAAGGCCTCTTCTAATTTTTTAAGTTGCATACTTACAGCCGATTGAGAGCGGTTTAAATCAGGTGCAGCACTTGAAAGTGAGCCTTTATCAACCACAGCTAAGAAACATTTTAGCCAATCAATTTGAAGATCACGCACTCACCGCTACCTTTTAATATTTGATAAACGAATACTATACTACTGAATTATTCGCTTTTATAAATTCAAATAGATTATAAAATTTAATTCCTCTCTCACCTTTATTTTTAAAAGGTTTTCATATCAAGGATCTGTTGTGTCAAACATAGACCAAGAACTTAGCAAATTGAATAATGACCTTATCTGGAAAGGATTCAAAAGTCTGCTTCCTATTTCTATTTTTGTGGCAATTTTTGGTGCTGCATTTGGATTAGCTGCCATTCAGACTGGATTAGATCCTTTATCTATCATTTCGATGAGTACCTTTGTATTTGCGGGCGCTGCTCAATTTGCCACATTGGAATTATGGGGACAAAGTGTGTCTTTAATTCCTCTGCTAGTGACTATTTTCTTCATTAATGCACGACATATTTTAATGGGTGCATCTTTATACCCTTGGCTAAAGAATCTATCGCCACTCAAACGATATAGCATTCTATTAGTCATTTCTGATGCGAATTGGGCATTCGCTCAACAAGCATTTCAAAATCAAAAACAAGGGCTTGGAATTTTATTTGGTGGCGGAATTGCTCTATGGCTATTCTGGGTAATAGGGACTTGTTTGGGTTTATATTTTGGTAGTGTTATTCAAAACCCAACCCATTTTGGTCTAGATATGGTTATGGCTTGTTTTCTGCTGTCAATGGTTGTTGGGGGGCAGAAAAATTTAAGAATTATCTGTATATGGATAGCAGCAGCTATAAGTTCATTACTTGCTTATTGGTACTTACCTGAAAACTCTCATGTTGTTGTTGGAGCTTTAGTAGGTGGCGTTGTTGGTATGCTATTAAAGGACAAACAGGCATGAATTTAGAGATAAGTACACAGTCGGTAGGACTTATTATTTTCATTATGGCACTTGTAACATTGGCCACCCGTTAGGGTGGTGTTTTCATCATGTCCTTTATCCCAATCAATGACCGAATACAACGTTTTATTAGCGCAATGTCAGCTTCTGTATTGGTCGCTATATTGGCTCCAATTGCAATTGAGGGGGATCTTGGTGCTCGATGTGCATTATTAGCGACAGCTATAACAGCGGTGATTTTCAAAAAACCTCTAGTTGCTATAGGGACTGGTATTATCACTGCGGCTGTTATACGACAGTTTTAGGGATAAGCTCCTGCAATTGATTTGATAAAGCCAAACACACAAGCGTTGGGCTTTTATGATTTATCAACAGGATTATTAATGCTCGAAATCTGCTCAGGACTCTCCACCCGTGATGAGCATCGCGAATCATGGGTGGAGAGTCCTGAGCAGATTTCGGCAATATTCACCCTACCTTCGCCAATAAAAATTGACACAGGTATTTGAATATTGCCGTTGTCGCTCTTCACGGTATGGAGCCGCCTTTCGCTTTCAATCGACACGCTCAGATTGCGTTTAGTCTGAGTCGCAAGAGAGTATTTTGGATCTAACTATCCACCCGCACACGCCTTTCTCTCTCATTGGCTTGTTATCTCGGCGAGGGAACTACCCAACATGCCACTTAAACAATCGACCAACGTATTCCCTGCGCCCTTTCCCCAGTGCAATTCTTCAGATAGGAAAGCGATTATAAAATCTTTAGCCTTTGATGCCTGCCGTCACTTATCCACCTGCACATCAAAGCCACGAAGAAGATCAAGCCAACATATAAACAGTTGCACTTACAAACTTAATCTTTTGTACAGACGTAGTGAACGAACCGATGGGTTTAAATTGTATGACGAAGCACATTTAACGAAATTTTTTATATCTGAGGCATTGAAACCAAAGCAATTTCTCAAAAAATTAGACTGTGTACAAAAAAATTTACATATAAACGGTTGTACAAAAGAATAATTTCCTTAAAATATGAGGAACTGGCAGTTACAAGCCTCTGGTGATTATCTGTACGAGTTTCCGCTCTACAGATCTTTCGTTAAAAGATACTGGTAATATCATTTAACTGTAACGCCAATAAATTTAATACAAAGGCCCTTGTTAAAACAAGGGCCTTTGTATTCCAGTTACATAAAAAATGAAATTAGCTATGTTAATGGGCTGCAATGTGATTTGGACAGCTCTTTTACTGAACCGTACCGGGTTTGTTGGAGACAACTTTTCTTGAGAGAAGGTTCCGATGACAAAACCCAAATATACCCCTGAAATCAAAGAAAGAGCAGTTCGCTTACTTGTCAAACCCGAAAAAGACTATATCCCTCGACTTGAATTGCAATCACAACAATTTCTCGCAAGATTGGCTGTACTCCTGAAAAACTTCGTGCCAGGCATCAAATGCATTTAGATCAGCAACGTATCAAACAACTTGAAAACTAGAATAAAGAACTGCAACGGGCGAATGAAATTCTTCGTAAAGCAGAAGCTTTTTTTGCCCAAGCGGAGCTCGACCACCCACACAAATAATGATTGATTTCAGGTGGTGTTTCAAAAATTATACTGGGATTAAATGCAGCCATTATTGATGTAGAAGAAGGTTAAATCGAAAGCCTTAAAGTGATTATCTAACTTTTTCGAAAAATTACAGCTTCTCCTAAGCTCATCGACTTCAAGACATTCGTAGTGACTTTGTTTAGGACGAATCTGATAGGTCGATTCACTTAAGGTTCGTAATACCTGAGTTGCACCCTTGATAGCTTAATCCATGATCACCAATAAACTGATGTTTGCAATCTTTGCACTGATGGTTTTGTTTCCCATCTACTTTGATGCCATTTCTCTTTATATTATTACTTAGACAGGTAGGACATTTAATTTGTAGCGTTATTTTCATACCTCTATTCTATCAAAAGCCATATTTTTTTCAGCATACTTTTTAAAACACCACCTAATTTTTTATGAAGTTATGAAGTTATGAAGTTATGAAGTTATGAAGTTATGAAGTTATGAAGTTATGAAGTTATGAAGTTATGAAGTTATGAAGTTATGAAGTTATGAAGTTATGAAGTTATGAAGTTATGAAGTTAGGTTATTTAATTTTATAAATTAAATAACCCATTCTCAATTTTATTTAAAACTATTATCAACTAACTGCTTAAAATCTTCTAAATTCTGCTCTGCCAGTGACTCTAAAGCTATTCTTACAATACTAGATCTGTTAACACGAGCATTATTACTTTTGATAATCAGCTCATCAATTAATTCACTTAATTCTTGGTTTAAAGAAAAGGTACAACGAACGAATTTCTTTTGTGAAACTTCTAGATCCTTAACTCTTTTATCAGCTCCAGATATGAAATTTTCAACCAGTTTATCCTGATCTGAAAGCTCGTCATTTTTCTTTTTTAAACCACTAAGACCTGCCATAATTATACTCCTAAAAACTCTTGAGCTATCCCTTCAATTTCTGCTTTTGCCTTAGGATCACTTGTTACTTCAAAAACAGATAAGCCATTTTCATCTGCATCATCATAAACATTTCGATTTGTCGTGATTTGGTCTAAGGCTTTTATTCCAAACGATACACAGGCTTCTTTAGCATCTAAAATTCGTTGTACTTGTGACGGTAATGTTGGGCATTGTGTAATGATTGCTCTTGCATTCAAATCTGGATTCACTGCTCGTGCCAGTTTTAATACTTGTTCCATATGATCCAAAGTTTTTAGATCTCTACGTTTAGGCCTAAAAGGCAATAGCATATGTGTTGCTATAGTCATAGCAGAACGCAATGCTTCCGAATCTTGTCCACCAGCATCAATGATAATATCTTCATATCTTTTTGATAAATCTTTTAAAACTTGACGAATATTGCCTGAAGCTTGTACAGATGGAATATTTTTTAAATCCTCATTTTCATCACGTTCTTTAATCCAGTCAGTCGTTGTACCTTGAGGATCTGCATCTAGAAGCAGAACATCTCTATTCTTTTTTTGTAAATAAACTGCTAAGTTTTGGGCGAGGCAGCTTTTACCAGCTCCGCCTTTTTCACCACCTACCAAGATAATCATAAGTTATGTAAGTTACGTAATTTTGTTAAAAATAATGTACAAGTTTCAATCTCCTGAATCAACTATTGTGAAAAATAAAGTTAAAAAATAAAGTTATCCACAAGTAATGTTCTTTTTTAATTTTATATATATCTTTAAATTTATATTTATAGGACCTTTGAATGCCTTATACGGTATAGTTTTCAGAGGATTTATATGGACATTTTCCTGACAATAAGTGGACATTTTCCTTTATTTAAATGGACGTTTTCCTGACAATAAGTGGACATTTTCCTTTATTTAAATGGACGTTTTCTTGATATAAATGGACGTTTTCTTGGCATAAATATATCTTCCATTAATAGACATTAAGTGTTAATGTCTATTAATGGAACTTATTTCTTTAATCACAATATGGCAAATCTGATTTATAAAGACAATAACTTGATTGAAGCATCTTATGCATTGACTCTGTCTGAACAACGCTTAATTTTAGTTGCAATTATTGCAGCTAGGGAAATTGAAAAAGAGCTTACATCGGATACATTGCTAACAATCCATGCGTCTGAATACATGAAGCACTTTAATTTGGGTCGTCAAGCGGCCTATGAGGCTCTTCAGGGAGCGTGTGATAACTTGTTTGAACGTAGACTCACCTATAAGGCCATAGATCCTGTTACAGGTAGGCCAGCGGTCTACAAAAGCCGTTGGGTATCAAAAGTTGGCTATGTTAAAGAAGCCGCATGCGCTCAACTAATTTTTGCTCCTGATATTTTACAGCTTTTTGTAAAACTTGAAGAAAAGTTTACTCGTTATGAATTAAAGCAAATTTCTCAATTATCTAGTGTATACGCTATACGGCTGTATGAACTTTTGATTAGATGGCGTAGCAAAGGCAAGCTATATATTAGTATGGTTGAATTGCGTGATAAGTTAGGTCTACTTGAAAATGAATATAAAACCATGGGAGATTTCAAAAAGCGTGTATTGACGGTTGCCATAGATCAAATTAATAAACTTACTGATATCGACGTAAGTTATGAGCAAAAAAAAGAAGGAAGAACAATTACACATATCGAATTTTCTTTTAATCAAAAAGCTTCCTTAATTGTTAGTGATAAGATACTGGAACCGACATATCAGTTGACACCAAAACAATCTATATTTTTCGCTCAAAAATTGTGTGACCTTATCAAATATCCCGAATTCGGGGGGAAATATGCCAATGTAGGCGAAGAGATCGAAGCGTTTAAAGAAAGGATTTCACTTGAACTTCTCGACCCTGAAAAGGTAAAAAAGTATTATCCGGATTTGTTAAAAGTGGGCTATAAAGAAAAATATAAATCGGAAAAGTTATCATAACCTGAATAATAGAAATTCTTATTTTGAACACGACTAACCTATAGGAAAAATTTAGTCTGCCCTGGTAACCCTAGTTCTATAATTTGGTCTTTATTGAGAAGTGTGTGTTTTAATTGCAAGGTTATTACATAAACAGTTATCAGCTGATCTATAAGGAATATAAGATTATAAAA
>NZ_JAUZUV010000024.1:0-25555 GCF_031844265.1 Acinetobacter sp. RG5
ATTAACACGTTAAGAATATTACCAATTTTGACTTTCTCCCAATTGCTGTCCTACAAACTCATAGCGTATCGTAGAACGTGAAAATTTAATCGGACAAGCCAATTGTGCTTCGGTCTGCTGACTGCTGGATTTGAGTGGCACCTGTACTATCCATCCCCGCTGCTGAGCCAGATCAGAATGTAACGCTTCCTCAAGTCTGAGCACCGGTTCGACACAGACATCCAGCGCGGCAAACAGCATTTGCCATTCAGCTAATGACTTGGTCTTGATTTTATTCTGAATCGCCTGCTTCACCACAGCATGATCTTCAGCGGCATAAGAAGCGCCTTTGTCCAGGAGAATCGGCAGCTCTAAAGCCTGTGCCAGCCCCTGCATAAATGGTGGTTCCAGACTACCAATCGACAAATAACGCCCATCTTGGGTTTCATAATAATCATAGAAAGTTCCACCATTCAGATAGCCGGATTCTGGAGATTGATGCTGATTGCCAGCCAGACTGGCAGAAGCTGCCAGATTGCTCATCGTTACCACACAATCGGTCATGGAAATGTCAATGTACTGGCCTTTGCCACTTTGTTGGCGTTCAATCACCGCGGCCAGAATCGCAATCACGGCATGCATGGAACCACCTGCAACATCGGCGACCTGAATTCCCAAGGCTGGTGGACCATTTTCAATCCGGCCACTGTGTCCGGCAATTCCGGATAAAGCCAGATAATTAATGTCGTGCCCTGCCTTATCTTTATATGTGCCAGTTTGGCCGTAACCGGTAATGGAACAGTAAATCAGTTTCGGATTAATTTCGCTTAAGGTTTGATAGTCTAGCCCAAGACGTTGCATTACACCGGGACGGAATTGCTCAATCACAATGTCATAATCTGCAATCTTGGATTTAACCAGTTCAATATTCGCAGGATCTTTCAAATCCAGTGCAACCGATTGCTTGTTTCGGTTCAAATAACTTTGTGAAGTGGCCTGTCCATTGGCAAAGGGTGGCATTAATCGCAACAGGTCCGGTCGGGTCGGTGATTCAATATGCACAACCTCGGCGCCGAGGTCAGCCAGATATAAGGTCGCAAACGGGCCGGGTAAAAGTGTAGAAAAATCTAGGATTTTCAATCCTTTTAATGCATATGACATTGGAGTATTTGCTCTACTTATATTGCTTTTTTTAGCATCTTAGGCACATAAATGAATAAAAACAATGTCATGTTCAGCCATTTACCTTGATAGTTTCGGCAATCTAATATGTAAGAAAATGGCAAAGGTATTCTTGTAAATTGCCATTGCTTTATTATTTTTCGTCATTTAGGTCAATTATTAGTGAACATTAAAGAGACTGAAGGATTAAACATGAGTCGTGATACGATCAGTATCCACTTCGTCAATGCAGCCTTATCTGGCGTTAAGCGTCTGGGCATGGATGTCGATACTTTATTGTCTCACGTCGGGATTGAAGCAGAACTGCTGCATCAGCCCAAAGCGCGTATTTCGCCTGAACAATATACCCGCTTTATTAAAATGCTGTGGATGGTGACCCAGGACGAGCATGTCGGCTTTGACAAACAGCAACGCCGGTTGGGTACTTTTGCGATCATGTGCCAGCTGATCATTCATGCCAAAACTCTGGGTGATGCACTGGAACTGTCTTCCCAGTTCTACAAACTCTTTGGTGATGACTGGTCGGTGACCCTGGAACGCGACAAACACGAAGCACGTCTGGTTCCGCTGATTCCAAATGCGATGGATCCGGATCATTTCATTACTGAAAGCATGCTGATGATCTGGCATGGCTTGGCGTCTTGGCTCATTGAGCGTCGCCTGCCACTGGAACGCGTGCATTTTAGCTACCCTCGTCCAGACCATGCCGATGAATATGATGCCCTGTTCTTTGCGCCGGTAATGCAGTTCGATATGCCACGCACCGAGATCACTTTTGCTGCGGATTATCTGGACCTGCCAATTCGCCAGAATGAAGAAACCTTAGAAGAGTTTTTGAAAGCTGCGCCGGCACAATTGCTGGTGAAATTCAAAAACACCAACTCGCTGACTTCACGTATTCGTGATGTGCTGAAGAGCCAGATTGGCGAAGAAATGCCGACATTAAACGATGTCGCGTCGATGCTTTATCTATCACCGCAAACCTTGCGCCGCCGTCTGGCAGCCGAAGGCAAAAGCTATCAAGGCGTAAAAGATGCCTTGCGCCGTGATGCAGCAATTCACCTGTTACTTAATCCGGATCTGACCCTTGAAGATGTTGCACAACAAGTCGGTTTCAGTGAAACTAGTACTTTCCACCGCGCCTTCAAGAAATGGACCGGTGTAACCCCGGGTCTGTATCGTCAATTGCATGGCTATCATTAATCAAATGATGTTGCGAAATAACATTTAAAAATTAAAATCAGTTCTCTCCGCCTAAGCATTAGCTTAGGCTTTTTTATAATTACAATTGGCTAAATCGCTCAATTGATCTGACCCGTTCTCGTCATTGCACTTCAAAAATTAAGGATTACACTCGAATCATTAGAATAATTTTCATTAAATCAATAAAAGGAACATGCTATGAGCGAGGCATATATTATTGACGCCATTCGTACGCCACGCGGAAAAGGCAAAAAAGATGGATCTTTACATCAAGTAAAACCCATTTCATTACTGACTGGTTTACTCAATGAACTGAAAGACCGTCACGGACTGGACACCTCAAAAGTCGATGATATTGTGCTGGGTTGTGTCACCCCGATTGGTGATCAGGGGGCCGATATTGCCAAAACGGCTGCCATCGCTGCCGGCTGGGACAATGATGTAGCAGGCGTGCAAATCAACCGTTTTTGTGCTTCCGGTCTGGAAGCGGTTAATCTGGCCGCACAAAAAGTCCGTTCTGGCTGGGAAGATCTGGTTGTGGCAGGCGGCGTCGAATCCATGTCCCGCGTGCCGATGGGTTCAGATGGCGGTCCTTGGGCACTGGATCCTGAGACCAATATGGCCTGTGACTTTATTCCGCAAGGTATTGGTGCAGATTTGATTGCCACGATTGACGGTTATAGCCGTGCCGATGTAGACCAGTTTGCCGAACAATCACAACAGAAAGCAGCTGCCGCTCAAGCCAATGGTTATTTCAACGCCTCTATTATCCCGGTAAAAGACAAAGCTGGTGTGGTAATTCTGGACAAAGACGAATTTATCAAACCGACAACGACCGCAGAAGGCCTCGGCAAACTCAATCCAAGTTTCGCCACTATGGGGCAAATGGGCTTTGATGCAATTGCCCTGCAAAAATATCCTGAAGTCGGTGCTGTCAATCATGTGCATCATGCCGGGAATTCCTCGGGCATTGTCGATGGTGCGGCTGTGGTTTTGATCGCATCGGAACAAGCAGTAAAAGAACAAGGTCTGAAGCCACGTGCCAAAGTACTGGCGACGGCATTGGTCGGTGCAGATCCGACCATTATGCTGACCGGCCCTGCCCCGGCTGCTCGTAAGGCCTTGGCGAAAGCCGGTTTAACAATTGATGATATTGACCTGTTTGAAGTTAATGAAGCCTTTGCTGCAGTGGTGATGCGCTTTATCAATGAGATGAAGGTTGATTCTGCTAAGGTGAATGTCAACGGCGGTGCAATTGCCATGGGACATCCACTCGGTGCGACTGGAGCCATGATTTTAGGCACTTTGCTGGATGAGCTGGAACGCCAGGGGAAAAAACGTGGATTAGCCACACTTTGCGTGGGTGGTGGTATGGGCATCGCAACCATTATTGAACTGGTATAAGGAGAAAAATAATGAGCGCAATTCAATATCAAAAAAATGAAGATAATATTGTTATTTTAACGTTTGATTCTCCAAACCAGTCTGCAAATACCATGAATGCCGACTTTCGCACGGCACTGGATGAAGTCGTTGCCCAGTTACAAGCAGATGAAGATATTGCCGGGATTATTTTCCGTTCAGCGAAAAAAACTTTCTTTGCTGGCGGCGATCTGGATGAACTGATTCAAGCCACTCCTGAACATGCAACTGAATTCTTCAATATGATTGAAGAGATGAAAGCCAAACTACGCTATATCGAAACTCGCGGTATTCCTGTGGTTGCTGCACTGAATGGCACGGCGCTTGGCGGTGGCTGGGAAATTGCCCTGTGTGCCCATCATCGTATTGCCCTGAATGACCCTAAAAGCAAATTTGGCCTGCCTGAAGTCACACTGGGTTTATTACCAGGTGGCGGTGGTATCGTCCGTAGCATCCGCCTGCTCGGTCTGCAAAATGCCCTTCCTTTATTAATGGAAGGCAAACAGTTTGGAGTCGATAAAGCTAAATCTTTAGGGCTGATTCATGAGGTCGCAGACAGTACCGATGAACTGTTGAAAAAGGCCATTGCCTGGATCAAAGCCAATCCAAAATCTCAGCAGCCATTCGATGTAAAAGGCTATAAAATTCCGGGTGGTAGCCCTTCGACACCAGCAGTTGCCCAGATGCTGGCAATTGCTCCGGCGATGCTGCGCGATAAAACCAAAGGTTGTTATCCTGCGCCTGAAGCGATCATGTCGGCTGCGATAGAAGGTGCACAGGTCGATGTCGATACTGCCCTGACCATTGAATCGCGTTACTTTACTTATTTGGCGACCAGTCAAATTTCTAAAAATATGATTGGCACTTTCTGGCATGGTCTGAATGCAATCAAGTCCGGTGCCAGTCGCCCTCAAGATATTGAAAAGTGGAAAGCCACTAAAGTCGGTATTTTAGGTGCAGGCATGATGGGTGCTGGGATCGCCTATGCCACTGCCAGCAAAGGCATTCCAGTAGTTCTGAAAGATATTTCATTAGAAGCGGCTGAAAAAGGCAAATCCTATAGCCAGAAACTGCTGGATAAAAAAGTCGCTCAAGGGCGTTTAACAGCCGAGAAACGAGATCAGGTTCTGGGTCTGATTCAAGCGACTGCATCGAATGAAGATCTAGCGGGTTGTGACCTGATCATTGAAGCCGTCTTTGAAAGTCCCGCGCTCAAGACTCAAGTCACGCAAGAGGCAGAGCAATATCTTGCCAGCAACGGGATGATGGCTTCGAATACCTCGACCCTGCCGATCACAGAATTAGCCCAGGCTTCAAAAAATGATCAGAACTTTATCGGCCTGCATTTCTTCAGTCCGGTCGATAAAATGCAGCTAGTCGAAATTATCAAAGGTAAAAATACCTCGGCAGAAACGCTGGCCAAAGCTTTCGATTTCGTGCAGCAGATTGGCAAATTACCGATTGTGGTGAATGACAGCCGTGGCTTCTTTACCAGCCGCGTGTTTGGCACCTTTGTACAGGAAGGCTTGCGTCTGCTGGCAGAAGGCGTACATCCGGCACGAATTGAAATGGCAGCTCTCAAAGCCGGTATGCCGGTAGGCCCGTTGGCGATTCAGGATGAAGTGTCCTTGACCCTGTCTGAACATGTGGCCAATGAAAGATACAAAGCTTTAGGAGCACAAGGTCAGACCATCACTAAATCACCTGCGGATGACGTGATTCACAGCATGATTCACGAATTTAACCGTAAAGGTAAGGCCGCAGGCGCAGGTTTTTATGATTATCCGGCCGATGCCAAAAAGCAGCTCTGGTCTGGTCTCAGCCACTGGAAAAAAGACAACGATATTTCTGAACAGGAAATGATTGACCGCTTCCTGTTTGTACAGGCACTGGATACGGTTCGCTGTCTAGAAGAAGGTGTTTTGGAATCTGTAGTCGATGCCAATGTGGGTTCCATTTTTGGTATTGGCTTTGCCGCCTGGACGGGCGGTGCAGTACAATTCCTGAATCAGTATGGTTTAGCCAAAGCCGTGACCCGTGCCAAAGTACTTGAAAATAAATATGGCGAACGCTTCAAAGCCCCACAACTCCTCAAAGATCGCGCAGCACACGCCCAGCCGATTCAATAGTGTGGTCACTTAAATAAAAGAGGAACGTGTTTCCTCTTTTTTATTCTCTGAATTTACTTCAAGCAATAAACAGAGTCATCTGATGACAGATTTCGATCTGCTTTTTGATCAATTTATGTTATAAAGTTACATAAGTTTGATATCCACGTGGGTAAGACCTATGACTGATCACAGTTCACCTGAAAAATCTCCTTGGGGCTGGAAAGCACTTATCATCTTCTGTATTTTAGGTGGATTATTCATGCTTATTTTTTGGCTCGCGATAAGTAATGAACCGGATTACATGCCAAGCCAGCAAAATAAACAAACTACCCAGCAACACGCTTTTAAAAATGCACCGACGATGTCTCCAGAAGCCATTGCCAAAGCGCAAGCAGATCGTGAATCACGTGAAGCTGCCAATACTGCTCATCCAGGTACGACAGCCGCTGAACACAATATGTCAGCTGAAGAACATGCCAATATGGATAATGCCGAGCACAGCTCAAATGCAGCACATGGCCACTGATCCAGATTCAGTCTATGCATAAAAAAGCGAGGTCAATGCCTCGCTTTTTCGTATTTGAATGGCTGAAAATTAAAGCTTTAAATACATATCAATATGCGGAATTCCACAATCCAGATATTCATCACCTTGAGCTTCAAATCCCAGCGCTTGATAGAAGCCAATGGCGTGCACTTGCGAAGACAGCTTTACCAACTTACGCTGCTCTGCACGCGCATAGTCAATCACGGCCTGCATCAAGCGCTGACCAACACCTAAACCGCGTGTTGTTGCTAGGACTGCAACCCGACCGATACTGTTATTTGACAATAAGCGTGCTGTAGCAATCGCCTGATCCTGCTGAAAAACAATGAAATGTACAGCAACCACATCCTCAGCATCCCACTCATCTTCAGCTGCAATATGCTGTTCTTGAATAAACACGGCTTCACGAATCGCTTTGGCATACACTGCCAAAGCTTTCCAGCTGCCGGACACTATTTTCAGTTCTGGGTTGTTTAGCATTTAGAACCAATTCCCTGCTGATCCCACTGGTCATTGAGCAACAATTCCAGTGAATGTTTCTGGATACCATACATCTCTTTTAAGGCCTGAATTTGTGCCAGAACCGCCTGATCAGGTTGTTGATAGTCTTTACGTTTTGTCGCCAGAATCATTTTATTTTTACTGGTATGTTCCAGCGCCACAAATTCAAAAACTTTGGTTTCATAACCATAAGCTTTGAGCAGTAAAGCACGAATGGTATCGGTCAACATTTCTGCCTGCTGTCCGGCATGAATACCAAACTGTAACATCGGGCTGAGGACTTTTGGCGCCTGCAACTGCGGACGCAATTCCTTATGACAACACGGTGCACACATGATCATCTGCGCATTCAGGCGAATCCCGCTATGAATCGCAAAATCTGTTGCTACATCACAGGCATGTAAGGCAATCATCACATCCAGACGTTCCGGTGCATAAGTACGGACATCCCCCTGGAAAAAGTCCAGCTGATCAAAACCAGATTGCTGCGCGACATTCTGGCAGAATTCAACCATTTTCGGATTAAGCTCTACCCCGGTGACATACGGCGTTTGACCATGTTTTTGCATATAGTCATATAAAGCACAAGTCAGATAGCCCTTACCCGAACCAAAATCCACCACGCGCAGGCCTTCAGCCTGTGGCTTAATCTGTGCCAATGCACCTGAGAAGATTTCTACAAACTTATTAATCTGCTTCCATTTACGCGCCATGCTCGGAATGATTTGCGCTTTTTGATCGGTAATACCGAGATATTGGAGAAAGATGCTGTCCTGATCGACATAACGTTGTTTAATCCGGTCATGGCCTTGTTCAGCAGGCTTCACCTGATTCATCGTGGCTTTATGTTTGCTACGCGTTAACATAGCTTTTTTCTTGTTTTTTTTCAGCTGTAATTCTTCATCTACTGTCATCAGATTGGCCTGTTTGCAACACGCCAGTAGTGAAGTAACCTGGAATAATGCTTCATCTAAAGGATAATTTTTCGTGACATCCTGCGTCTTGTAACGATATAGACAGCTCAATACGCGCTGTTCATTTAATGTAATGACTCGCAAGGTCATTTTCTCTAAATCCTGCAGTTCACCTTTATACTGGCTTAAGATCAGGCGATCGAATTGATTCCTTTCAACAGCTTGCTGAAAGGTATCCAAGAATTGCTGTTCCTGATCTGAGAGAGTTGCCAACGTTGACATAGATAAAACCTGAAATGAATTGCGCATCAAGTTTAAATCTTCTTAACCTAAAAGCAAAATTGAATTACTATACAAGTGTATATTTGAAAAAGAATGACAATCATGCAGAATGCTCCACTGGTTCCAGATTATGATCAAAATGAGGAACGGATTAACTATATTAGTCATGGTGTAGGTGCCGGGCTGTCCATTATTGCCGGTATTCTTTTAATTATTAAAGGGTCTTACCTGAGTACTGGACAATGGATTGGTCTTTGGGTTTATGCACTGAGCATGATTCTGTTATTTTCTGCTTCCATGCTTTACCACATGGCCACTGCAGCAGACCGCCGTTATTTTTATAAAAAAATCGATCATACTGCGATTTATTATTTAATCGCCGGAACTTATACCCCTTTCCTATCGATTGCCATTCCGACCGCCAAAGCCCAGTATTTATTGATTGCGCTATGGGTGATTGCCCTTCTTGGTACACTTTTCAAGTTCGTTTTCATTCATCGTTTCCAGAAACTTTCTTTGGCGGCTTATCTGGCCATGGGCTGGCTGGCGCTGCTGGTGATTGATGACATGCAGCAATATTTAAGTGCTCAATCTTTAACCTTTCTCATCATTGGTGGACTCGCTTATACCGTGGGTGCATTGTTTTACGCTTTAAAAAGAGTAAGATATACCCACGCTATCTGGCACATATTTGTATTGATAGGCGCAGGATCACATTTTCTGTCTATCTATCTTTACGTGATTTAATCATCTCCTTTTTCATTTCAGTGACCCTGAGCGAGTTGAAGCGAGAAGATTGCAGTTGTTTTTTTAAAAAATTACGCCTTTTTTAAAAAGATTACGCTTTTAAAACTAAGTTTTTTTATTTTTAGTAAGTGTAAGGTTTTCCATGGCGTCGTCTAATTCTGCTGCTCAGCCAGCACAAAATTCAAAATTTCGCGTTTTAACAGCGAGCTTGGTAGGCACCACAATCGAGTTCTTCGATTTTTATATTTATGCCACCGCTGCTGTCATTATTTTTCCGTATCTGTTCTTCCCTACTAGTACAGATCCGATGACCGCAACCATTCAGTCTCTTGCGACTTTTGCCATTGCCTTTATTGCCCGTCCGATTGGTGCAGCATTATTTGGTCATTTAGGTGACCGGATCGGACGAAAAGCCACCTTAGTTGCAGCTTTGCTAACTATGGGGATTTCAACCGTTGCGATTGGCCTGTTACCAACTTATGCGCAAATCGGAATTGCTGCACCACTGTTACTTGCACTGTGCCGTTTAGGTCAGGGCTTGGGTCTGGGCGGTGAATGGTCAGGTGCCGTACTTCTCGCTACTGAAAATGCCCCTGAAGGCAAACGTGCCTGGTATGGCATGTTCCCGCAACTGGGTGCTCCAATCGGCTTTATTCTGGCAACAGGTTCTTTCCTGACCCTTGGCGCTTTCATGTCTGAAGCTGACTTTATGGCGTGGGGCTGGCGTATTCCGTTTATCTCAAGTGCCTTGTTGGTAATTGTCGGTTTATGGATTCGTCTAAAATTGCATGAAACACCTGCTTTCCAGAAAGTACTAGATAAACAAAAAGAGGTGAATGTTCCTTTTGTTCAGGTATTCAAAAAGCATTCTCGTATGCTGGTTCTGGGTACGATTGCTGCAATCTGTACATTCGTTGTGTTCTATCTTACTACGGTATTTGCATTGCAATGGGGAACCAAACAACTCGGTTATTCTCGTGAAGAATTCCTGCAATTGCAGTTAGTTGCAACCCTATGTTTTGCTGCATTTATCCCACTTTCAGCAGTATTGGCCGAGAAATTTGGCCGTAAGACTACTTCGATTGCGGTATGTGTCATTTCTGCGATCTTCGGTATCTTCTTTGCAGATATGCTTGAATCTGGCAGCACCTTGGTGGTGTTCCTGTTCTTGTGTATTGGTCTGGCGATTATGGGCTTAACTTATGGGCCAATCGGTACTGTATTGTCTGAAATCTTCCCGACTTCAGTACGTTACACGGGTTCTGCATTGACCTTTAACTTGGCAGGCATTTTCGGCGCATCATTTGCACCGTTAATCGCAACCAAGCTGGCAACAGCCTATGGTTTGTCTGCAGTCGGTTATTACCTGACCGCAGCATCTATCCTATCGCTTGTCGCGTTTTTGCTGATTCGTGAAACCAAGAATGATGATGTAAATAATCAGATCTAAGATTTTAGATTGATTCAAAAGCCAGCACTTGATGCTGGCTTTTTTTATCATTTCACAACAAAACTCGGCTACTTATCTCGTTAAATTTGCTCAACAATCAAATGAACTCAATTTAAAAAAATGAGGCAAGGCCATGCAGGATCTTATTGAATACCTCTCGCAGGAGCAGTTGGTCAATATCATTATTTTGCTGGAAGATGATAAAAAATTAGAAGCTGTTCGCTATATCACCGAGAATACACCCTTGGATGAAGCTCAGGCGCTGCAAGTGATTGATGAAATTGTGCGGGAACATGATGTGGTCATGAAGCATGAAAGTACCGGTCCACGCTTTAGTGATGATGCCGGTGATATCGACCTGGTGACACCGCCACTGGAAATCCCCACCCATCCTAGTTTGAGCACATCCACAGAAGCTGAAATCACTGCGCAACAATTACGTGAAAATGTGCCAACCCGAAAAATCGAAAAGAAAATCTGGATGATGGCAGCCGTCGCAGTCGTGTTATTGATTCTGGTCTGGATCATCAGTTAACGCGGTACAGAATGCCGGCTGAATTTAAATCAGTTCAATAATATCAATGGTAGGCGGCACCCGGAAACGGAAAGGTACACCGACCAAACCGGTACCGACAGTCACGAACACATCTGCATGTTCATGACGGTACATGCCCTTTTTATGTCCCAAAATTGAAACCTTTTTCATGACGTAATCGGTCAGCCAAGGCAGCTCCACCTGTCCGCCATGGGTATGCCCGGATAGCATTAAAGGACGTGTCGGCAGTTTCGGAATCATATCGACCGTATCCGGGTTATGCGAAAGAATGACCCAAGGCTTGTCCTGAGGCAAGTCTGGCAAACTGCGCATGTCGGCTTTTCCAGCCCAGAGATCACCCACGCCCAAAAGTCGGAATTCATCAAATTCGACAATTTGACCTTCAATATCCATGACCTGATTGACTTGTAGTGCATAGTGCAACAGTTCCCGAATCGGCGGTCCGGGATATTGTTCGTCATGGTTACCATTGACTGAATAGACCGGAGCGTGAATCTCTTTTAAAACTGCCAATTCCTGTGCCAGTTTATTTTCTGGCTCGTAAGTCCAGTCGCCAGCAACCACCACCAAATCAGGTTGAATATGATTTAATTTGTGTACAATTTGTCGCAACTGACGCTCATGACCCGAAAACAGACCGATATGCAAATCTGCAATCAGGGCGATTTTCACCGGCTGCTTTAAACGTTTATCTGCATTGATCTGATATTGTGTCGTTTTCACTTGAATTAAATGCGGCTCGATAAAGCGTGCATAAGTCAAAACCCCACTGAGCAAAAATACAAAAATGGCTTCATGCAGAGAATAATACCCCGTCCATCCAGCATAAATACTGAAGAAAACCAAAGGGATTAATAAATAGGCAAGATAAAACGCCAGCAAATGACCAAAAGCTTTAAAGGGATGAATGGTTTCGGTACGTGATTGGCTCGACCATGCCTGAGCCACAGCCCAGATGGCTAAAATCGCCATTCCCAGATAAAAATAAAACAGTACGGAATTCGAATCCCACATAAATTGGCCTTATTCAGTCGAGCAGCAGATTACTGGCTTTATATTTATCTTTTCATAGCTGGCAATTATACTCAATTCTAATTTTTCATTCTTCGACTTATATGGCCACTGCTCCCCGCGATCAAGTTCACCTTCAATCCTCAAGTTTTATACGCACTCATCGCTATAAAGCCGGCATTTTACTGAGCTGTAGCCTGGTTCTGGGTCTACCTGCATGTAGCACCTTACCCAAGCAAACCGAACAGCCAAGCCAGATGGCATTTGAAACGGATACCTCGCAAACCAGCCTGGCACAAATTGTTGAACCTTTACGTGATCAGAACATCGGGTTGACTGGTTATCGCGTGCTGTATGATCCGCTTGAAGCACTGGCTGCTCGGATTCAGCTGATTAATAAAGCGGAACGCAGTCTGGATCTGCAATATTACATCTGGGATAACGACCGAATCGGTGCCCTCGCCCTGCATGCGATTATTCAGGCAGCAGATCGTGGCGTAAAAGTGCGCCTGTTGATGGATGACAATAATGCCAAGAAAATGGAAGGGATTTATCTGGCCTTAAACCAGCATCAAAATATCGATGTCAAACTGTATAATCCCTATCGCTTTCGTAAATACCGCGCCATGGACATGGTGCTGGATTTAAAGCGCATTAACCGCCGCATGCACAATAAAAGCTTTATTGCTGATAACCAGATTGCCTTGATTGGCGGGCGCAATATGAGTAACCAGTATTATAATGTCAGTGAAAGCTATCAGTTCTCTGATGTCGATGTGATGCTGGTCGGTGCAGCATCGGATGAAATCATTCATTCCTTCGATGAATACTGGAATGATGATTATGCCTATCCGGTACAAGAGGTGGTGAATCCACGGCATCATGGCTTACGTTTTCCAAGCTTAAAACAACAGCTAGAAACCCATAGTCAGGAGCCAGCCACTCAAAATTATCTGGATCTGGCCAATCGTTCCAGAGCCTTTGACCAATGGCTGGAACAAAACATTCAGCTGGATTGGGCGGAAGCCGAAGTAGTCAAAGATCCACCGAGCAAAATCAAGGCCAAGGCCAAAACCGAAGAACACCTGAATTTCCAGTTATTACAGCGTCTGGAAAAACCTGAACAAAGTGTCGATATTGTCTCTGCCTATTTTGTTCCGGAAAAAATTGGTGCAGACCGTTTAAAGAAACTGACGAATGAAAATATCAAGGTTCGCGTCCTGACCAACTCTTTTAAGGCCAACGACGTTGCTGTGGTGCATGCTTTTTACGCTAAATATCGTCAGGATCTATTGAAAAATGGGGTGCAGCTGTATGAGTTCTTAGCAGCGCCAGAAGCCAATCACCTAAATGCCAATACAGAGGAAATTTCGAAAAAAGCCAAAGTCAGCCTGAAAGGATTGAGTCGTTCCAGCCTGCATGCCAAGTTGATGGCACTGGATCAAAAACAGGTGTTTATTGGTTCTTTTAACTTTGATCCGCGTTCAGCTTATCTGAATACTGAAATTGGCGTGTTGCTGAACAGTCCGTCTTTGGCACGTGCAGTACACGACACCATGGACAAAAATTTAAGCAAATATGCTTATAAACTAGTGCTCGATGCGAATCAGAACATTAACTGGAAAATCAAGAAAGCCAATGGTGACGTTCAAACATTTACCAAAGAACCCAAAATGAAATGGTATCAGAAAGCTGGCCTTAAGCTGGTGTCTTGGCTGCCAATTGAAGGTTTTATGTAAGCTTGATTCTTCGAACAGAAACCATAAAAAAGCCTCTTATTGAGGCTTTTTTAATACCCGTGACTGAAGTTCAACTAGGCCAGTCTGCATTTTTTCCTGAACCACACGGGTGAGGCTTTCAACCGTATGCCCTTCAGTGGCAATTGCAGGTAAAGCCACTAAATGTGCAATGACTTGCGGCATTTCCAGTACTTTTTTGACATGGGCGGCAAAACTGATGTCATTGACAAACGGCGCAACCATATCCAGTTCGCCCTGCTGATTCACATAACAAATCAGACAGATTTGTACAGGACGCTGCGCTTCAATCGCGGCGCCTAAAATCCGGCCATGCACTTTTTTGATGGCTCGCCCATCAGAAGTCGTCGCTTCAGGAAAGAACAGCACCGGAATATTCTGTTTGAGGAAACCGGTAATTTGTTCACGAATCCTGACAGAATCCCCTGAACCACGTTTAATAAATAAGGTACCCCCACCCTTGGCCAATTTGCCTAAAATCGGCCAGTTCTCAATTTCTGCTTTTGCCAGAAAAAATACCCGCGCCCCTGAACCCAGAACTGCAATATCCAGCCATGACACGTGATTACTGACCCATAAGGCGGGTTCACGTGGAATCTCGCCATGCACCTGCACTTCGATATTGAATACTTTGCATAACTGACGGCAAAAATGTTGCACATAGCGCGTATTGGTCGGGTTATTCGGATTTTTATATAAGCCATGACGAAAAACCAAGTAAAACCCTTCACTAATGGTAGCCAATGAAGCTGTGATTTTCCGGCTATACAGGAAAAACTTGGCCAAGCCTTCGATATCTGGAGTCTGGTTTTGTACAGTCGAGTTCATAAAAACGTCATTAAATCCTAAGCGAGATACAGGGAATATCCACGAATTAAACTCATTCTATACTGTTCATTCGCAACTTGCATTGATAATAAAAATCGGCCAATAACATCTATATCTTCAATTTTAATTGGATTAAAAAATCATTCAAACTAAAACTATCGAAATATTAGATTGAAAAGGATCGTAGCCATGCCAGATCAAACCCAGCCCGCGAACGACACACCTCAACCTTTACAAGTGCTCAAATATATTTTGGGCGGCACCGTTATCTATGCCGTGGTACTGGTAACACTTGTACAACTGTTTATCAGCGCACTTTAAACCAAAGCCGCGCTAATTCAGTATCTGCACAGCCTTTTTTCAACTACACTAAAGTTTTCAAGTGGAGATGGGCCTGAGTGGAATATTTACAACAACATCGAGGGAAAGAGCGCGTCATTCTGGTGAGTGTCAGCGTACAAATGCTGGATGACCTTGATGCTGAAGAGTTTCGTTTGCTGGCACAGTCTGCAGATGCTGAAATTCTGGAACATATTCATGCTCAGCGGATCAAACCTGACGCCAAATTTTTTATCGGCTCCGGCAAGGCAGAAGAAATTGCTGAACGTGTTGAAGAACTGGAGGCCAATTTGGTCATTTTTGACCATGCCCTGACCCCGGCCCAAGCCCGAAATCTGGAACAGGTGATCAAATGCCGCGTGGTCGATCGTACTGAACTGATTCTGGATATTTTTGCCCAGCGTGCCCGTACCTATGAAGGTAAGCTGCAAGTCGAACTGGCACAGTTACAACATTTATCTTCACGTTTAATTCGTAGTCGTGGCAATCTCGACAGCCAGAAAGGCGGGATCGGTTTACGTGGTCCGGGTGAAACCCTGCTGGAAACTGACCGCCGTTTGCTGCGTATCCGTATGGGACAGCTCAAGGCACGTATTGATAAAGTCCGCCAGACCCGGATGCAAGGCCGTGTTGCCCGTCAAAAAGCGGCTGTGCCGACGGTATCTTTGGTCGGTTACACCAATGCTGGTAAGTCTACCCTGTTTAATTTACTCGCCAACAGCGATGTCTATGCAGCCGATCAGCTGTTTGCCACTTTGGACCCAACCTTACGGCGTCTGGAATGGGATGGAATCGGCAATCTGGTACTGGCCGATACGGTAGGTTTTGTCCGTAATCTTTCCCATTCACTGGTAGAATCCTTTAAGGCAACGCTGGAAGAAACCGTTGAAGCCACACTGTTACTGCATGTGATTGATTCAAGTAGCCCAGAGATGCTGGAACAGATTGAAGCCGTTGACAAAGTGCTGAAAGAAATTGGGGCCGATGTTCCCATCCTTCAGGTCTACAATAAAATTGACTGTAGCGGTGAAGAAGCCAAAATTATTTATCGACGCCCGGGCGAACCGGAACGGGTCTATGTCTCGGCACATAGTGGCGAAGGTATCGACCTGCTGCGTAAAGCGGTACATGAGTCCTTGATGGGGCAACTACAGTCCTTCGATTTAATCCTGAAACCTGCCTACGGCAAGCTGCGTAACCAGCTCTATGGTCTGAATGTGATTCAGTCTGAACATTATGATGATGAAGGCCAACTGCATCTGCACATTCGAATTGCCCCACAAAAACTGGAACAGTTAATTAAACAGGCGCATTTACCTGTAGATGAAATTCTAGGCAAACAGGCGCAGCAATTTCAACGTCCACTGGAAGCGTTTGAAATCCAGTCAAAGATCGAGTAAAACTTGATAAGTAAACTTATTAATATTAATGATCATAGCAATGAACTGGATAAAACGAATAGACTGGCCAGCATGGATCGGCACCCTGTTACTTATTATTGTCTTTCGGGAAGCTTCGGTCTGGTTAATGACCCAACTGAATCATCCTGAATTAGGCAATCTGGTCGGGTTATTGAGCCTTTTAATTGCGCTGTTTACCTGGCGCTACTTTGGCAAACTCCCCGCTCGCCTCGTGGATACCAATAACAAACTGATGAAGGAAAGCGCCTTTGCTTTCCTGCCTGTCAGTGCAGGTGCACTGATGATGCTGGTACATATGGGCCAGAAAATTCCGGCCTTTCTGTTCATCATGTTTTTCAGCACCCTGATTCCTTTATGGATTTACGCCAAAATGGCCAAGCGCTGGTTATAGGAGTTCCGCATGTTATCTATTTTGTATGGCTTTGCGGTTACCCTCATCGCCTATCTGATTGCCAAACCCTGTAACCGGTTCATTCCGCAAATTCCCGTCATCGTGTTCAGCATGTTCTTTGTACTGGTGATTTTATTTGCGCTCGGCATTCCCTATGAAAATTACATGGATGAAGTTAATCCACTTTTCAACCATTTACTCGGCTATGTGACCGTCGCACTTGCTATCCCTTTGGCCGCGATGCGCTACGATGACTTGCCGCTCAAAGCCATTATCGGCATTTTGGTTTTTGCCAGTATCAGTGCTGTCGCCTTGCCGATGGGACTAGCTTATCTGCTGCATATGTCCTCTGCAGATATTATGGCGTTTGCTACCCGCGCAGTGACCACTCCAATTGCGATTAATATTGCCACCCTGCTGGATGCACCCATCAGCATGGTCATTCTAATCGTGATTCTTTCTGGTGTGATTGGTGCAGCTTTTTCTCCATTTATTCTCAAACATATCAATGATGAACGTGCCTCCGGACTGGCTTTAGGACTAGCCGCACATGCCATTGGTACAGCTCAGGCCTGGCAGCGTGGCAGTATTGCAGGACGTTATGCCGCATTTGGTATGGCCGTCAATGCAGTCTTTACCGCGGTCTGGTTGCCTACGTTTATACTTTATTTGCAAAAAATGTGACTAGTGAATCAAATTAATCATTTGTTTTATGTGGTAATCGTTCTTACTATAGAGTAAGAACTCTAATCCAACCTAGGAACAGATATATGAAAAAGGTTCAATTCTTTTCAACTTTACTTTTAGCCTCTTTCAGCCATCTGGCTTTGGCCTCTGACCTTTCAGGGACATGGAGAAATATTGACGACAAAACTGGTTCACCTAAAGCATTCCTCGAAATTCGTGAGACGGCTTCCGGCGTCTATGCTGCCAAGATCACAAAAATCACCCCGCGTCCTGGATATACCCCGAAAGAAAACTGTGTGTCCTGTCCTGCACCTTATACCAATAAACCTATTCTCGGCCTGGATGTGCTCACTGGCTTAAAGCACGTCGGCAATAACAGTTTTGCTCAAGGCAAGCTGCTTGATCCATTATCAGGGAATCTTTATAACACCAAAGCAAAATTAAGTGCTAATGGGAAACGTCTGATCCTACGCGGCTATATCGGCGTTTCAGCACTAGGCCGTAGTCAAACCTGGATTAAGCAGGATTAATTCCTGCTTTATTAAATAAAATGTGACGGGGTTATGCTTTAGTAGATAGAAGCTTGCATTTTAATGCATTAAGTTGTATGAATATTAAACATACGCTTTTTTCATGCAATATAGATTATGAAAGTGTATTAACGTAGTTTGCATCAGCATTCACCACATGGAATTAGGTGAATGTTCATAAAAAAATAAGGATATCGCATGTATAAAATCACACTTTTAACTGTTTTTTCAGCTTCTTTATTCACTAGCTCTCTGGCCTTTGCTCAGGAGTTATCTGGTCTCTGGCAACAGATTGATGATAAAACCGGCTCACCTAAAGCATTGATTGAAATGAAAACGCAGGCTGATGGCTCGTATACCGGAACGATTACTAAAGTCACACCTCGCCCAGGTTATACACCACGGGAAAAATGTGTCAAATGTCCACCACCTTATACCGATAAACCGATTTTGGGGTTAGACGTCATTAAAGGACTGAAACCCACCAACAAAAATAACTATGCACATGGCCGGGTACTCGATCCACTCACTGGCAAAATTTATGATTTAAAAGGGCGGATTTCTGCCAATGGGAAACGACTGACTTTACGTGGATATATCGGGATCTCTGCGATTGGTCGCACACAAACCTGGATTCGCCAGGATTAATAAAAACAGCACTTTTGTGTTGGGGATATTTTATTCATCTATAAAAAAGGCATAAATATAATGAAACAAACTAAATTAGGATTAATGTTCATCGCTGCACTGATGACTGGGACTGCTTATGCACAGGATCTGACGGGCATCTGGCAGCAAATTGATGATAAAACCGGCTCACCTAAAGCAATTATTGAAATTCGTCAAAATGATAATGGAACTTTTGCTGGAAAAATTATCAAAGTGACTCCACGTCCAGGCTATACTCCACAAAAGACCTGCAATAAATGTCCCGCGCCTTATACCAATCAGCCGATCATGGGCATGGATGTATTGACTGGCTTAAAACATGTGGAAGGCACCAACAATTATGAAAAAGGTAAAGTGATTGATCCATTGGCAGGTAAAGTTTATGACGCTCGAGTGCGTCTAAATGCCAATGGTAAACGTTTAACCTTGCGTGGTTATGTGGGTGTGTCCGCTTTAGGCCGTAGCCAGACCTGGATTCGCCAAGATTAATACCTAATTCTCATTATTCAAAAAAGCTGCCAAATTGGCAGCTTTTTTCAGTGTATCAACTCTATAGTATTCAGATAAGTGTTGACTATTTTAGTAAGATTTCTAACATGAGCGGGCGATGATAAAAATTCTTTGGAATGACTCTCTATGTTTAAAAAAATATTACTTGCCGCGCTTACAGCAGGATGTATGACCAATCTTTGGGCAGACGATATTACCGGGACCTGGCAACAAATTGATGATAAAACGGGGGCGGCTAAAGCGATTATCGTCATTAGCAAAGAAGCAAATAATACCTATTCAGGCAAAATTGTAAAAATCACGCCTCGCCCAGACTATAATCCACGTGAAAAATGCAATAACTGTCCTGCACCTTATACCAATCAGCCTATTTTAGGTATGACCATTTTAAAAGGCCTAAAACTGGTTGAAGGCACCAAGAATTATGATAAAGGTCGTATTATCGACCCATTGGCAGGTAAAATTTATGATGCAAAAATGCGTTTAAACAATACGGGTAAACGTTTAACCTTACGTGCCAGTATTGGCGTTTCAGTTCTAGGCCGTAACCAGACCTGGATTCGAGCAGACTAAATTTTAAAACTAAAAAGCCACGTAATCACGTGGCTTTTTTATGGAATGTGCTTACATCGCCGGATTATCCACTGCAAACATCTGCTGATCTTCTAGGCGGAATGCCATCAGTTGATTACCCCAGACACAACCGCCATCTACATTCTGAATCTTGTTCGAAATGGTTTTACCATTCAAGGCGGCCCAGTGACCAAACAGGATCTGATGACTTTTCGCAGCCTGTGATTCAAACTCAAACCAAGGTTTAAAACCTTCCGGCATCGGATCATCCAGCGCATCTTTAAAGCTGTATTCCAGACGTCCCTCAGCGTCAGTTAAACGCATTCGGGTGAGGTAGTTCACGATACAGCGAATACGTTCATGGCCTTGTAGCTGATCCGACCAAAGTGCGGGTTCTTTCCCGAACATTTCTTTCAGAAAATCATCCAGCACCTCGAAGTCATCATGAGCAATGATCGCTTCGACTTCTTGTGCCAATTGAGCAGTTTTTTCTGCACTCCAGATATTCGGAATCCCAGCATGCGTCAGGATAGTCTGCTCATTTGGAAATAGACACATTGGCTGTTTGCGCAGCCAGTCAATCAAGTCATCACTGTCGATCGCATCAATCACATCACGAACATTGTCTTTTTCTTTCACCGGTTTGATGCCGCGGGCATAAGCCAGCAAAGTCAAATCATGATTTCCCAAGACCGTCGCAGCCGCACCTTGTTCAGCCAGCTTTTTGATAAACCGCAATGCAGCAATTGAGTTTTCACCCCGTGCAACCAAATCTCCAGCAAACCAGATAAAATCTTGTTCTGCATCAAACTGGATTTCCTTGAGTAAAGCTTTCAAGGCCTCAAAACAGCCTTGAACATCCCCAATCACATAATTATATCGAGCAGTGCGGTTCATCGTAATTTAAGCCACCATTTGATCTGAAAGTGCAACAAACTGTTCAAGGTACAGGGTTTCTGGACGCGCCATCGGATCAACACCCGCTTTTTCAAAACCCTCTTCGACCAGCATCCCCTTCAAGCTGTTACGCAGAGTTTTACGACGCTGGGTAAATACATGCGATACCAGACGTGCCAGCGCTTTTTCATTCTTCGCCACAATCGGTTTAACTTTATAAGGCTCTAAACGGAATACCGCTGAGGTCACTTTTGGTGGCGGATTAAAAGATCCAGGTGGCACTTCAAACAAGAAAGTCGGTTTACAGAAATATTGAATCATCACCGACAGACGGCCATATTCTTTAGTATTTGGTGATGCGGTAATACGATCGACCACTTCTTTTTGCAACATGAAATGCATATCTTGCACTTTGTCGCCAAATTCCAAAAGATGAAATAACAGTGGCGTTGAAATATTATAAGGCAAGTTACCCACTACACGTAATGGACGACCTTCCTGAAACAATTGAGAATAATCATATCTCAATGCATCGGCTTCAATAATGGTTAAACGTTCAGGATGCGGCACACGACCCGGCAGGCCAGCAGCCAGATCACGATCCAGCTCAAGTACGGTTAAGGCATCACATTCACCAATTAAAGGTGAAGTCAAAGCAGCCAGACCTGGGCCAATTTCTAGAATGTTCTGACCTGGACGCGGATTGACTGAGCGTACAATTTTGGCAATGACACGCTGGTCATGTAAAAAGTTTTGACCAAATCTTTTTCGAGCCTGATGCCCTTCATCTTTTGGGTTTAAGGCATTAATTTGATACATAAAAACATTTCCAACGTGAGTGATGAACAATAATCAGTGGCGCGCCAGATCGAGGGCTAAATCGACAGCAACGTGCAGGCTGGAACTTTTCGCAAGTCCGGTCCCCGCAAGGGAGAGTGCTGTGCCATGATCAACAGAAGTTCGAATAAACGGTAAGCCGAGGGTAATATTAATGGCTTCACCAAAGCCCTGTGATTTTAACACAGGTAAACCCTGATCGTGATACATCGCCAGAACAGCATCAGCATCTTTTAGGTTTTCTGGAGTAAATAAAGTATCAGCAGGTAGGCTTAAACTCATGTTGATACCTTGAGCACGATAACTTTCGAGTACCGGATTGATCACTTCAATTTCTTCCATCCCCAAGTAACCACCCTCACCCGCATGCGGATTTAAACCACAAACCAGTATCTTCGGCTGTTCAATCTTGAATTTGGATTTCAGGTCATGAATCAGAATATCAATCACCTGATGTAAACGCTCAGGCGTAATTGCATCTGCCACAGCACGAAGCGGAAGATGGGTAGTGGCCAAAGCCACACGTAAGGTTTTGGTGGCCAGCATCATGACCACACGTGGAACACCGGCAAATTCCTGGTAATACTCGGTATGGCCACTAAAAGAAATACCTGCTTCATTAATTACAGATTTTTGTACAGGCGCAGTCGCAACGCCGACACTTTTTCCTGACATGGCATAGTCTGCAGATCGACGCAGTTGCTCCAGTACATAAGCAGCATTGTTCGGATTCAATTCACCCAATACCACCTCTTGCTGCAAAGGTACATGCTCTACAAAAAGCTCACCGATGCCTGAAGATGCATCCTGCCCTTGATATGGAATCAGCTCAACCGGCAATTTAAGTGTCTGAGCACGTTGCTTGAGCATATCTATATCCGCCAATACCACAATTGGGCGCTCATCAACACGCTCTGCAAGACTCAGGCAAATATCAGGACCAATTCCGGCAGGTTCCCCACTGGTGACATATAAAGGCAGCATCATCTTCTCAATTTGGCAAAGCTAAAAATATTATAACCCGATCATCTATATGCTGCAGCGATCATTGCAAAGTGTCCTTATAAATCAATATTTTGATACAGCCACAATTATAGTTACAAATATAATGGGTATTTTTCAATCAGATTGCGGGTTGTCCCTTTCTTTATTGCAGCAGCTTAGATAAAATACAGCGCTTGAAATTTTAATTTTCATTTGTGATTCTTCACGTATTCGTTTAGAATCGCGTCTCCTTTAGTTTGGACAGATTCCATAGTCCAAACCAACTATAATAGGTAGTGGTTTAATGAAAACTCTCAGCGCTAAGCCAGCTGAAGTTCAACACGACTGGTACGTTGTTGATGCTTCTGGCAAAACTTTAGGTCGCCTTGCGACTGAAATCGCTCGTCGTTTACGCGGTAAGCATAAAACTTCTTATACTCCTCACGTTGACACTGGCGACTACATCGTTGTTATCAATGCTGAAGAAATCACTGTGACTGGTAAAAAGTCACAAGATAAGAAATACTATCGCCACACTGGTTTCCCTGGTGGTATCCGTGAGACTAACTTTGAAAAGTTAATCGCTCACAAACCAGAAGCAGTTCTAGAAAAAGCTGTTAAAGGTATGTTACCTAAAGGTCCTCTTGGTTATGCAATGATTAAGAAAATGAAAGTGTATGCAGGTACTGAGCATCCACACGCTGCTCAACAGCCACAAGTTTTGGACATCTAAGGGATAACAGCACATGGCTACTAATTATGGTACAGGTCGCCGTAAGACCGCAACTGCACGTGTTTTCCTATCAGCTGGTACTGGTAAACTCGTAATTAACAACCGTACTCTTGAACAGTATTTCGGTCGTGAAACTGCTCGTATGGTTGTTAACCAACCACTTGAGCTTCTTGAAGCTACTGACAAATATGACCTTTACATCACTGTTGCTGGTGGTGGTATTGGTGGTCAAGCAGGCGCTATCCGTCACGGTATTACTCGTGCATTGATCGCTTCTGACGAAACTTTAAAACCTGCTCTTCGTCAAGCTGGTTTCGTTACTCGTGATGCTCGTGAAGTTGAACGTAAGAAACTTGGTTTACGTAAAGCTCGTAAACGTCCTCAATTCTCTAAACGTTAATTCGTTTACCGAATCGGACAAAAAACCCTGGATTTTCCAGGGTTTTTTTATGGCGGTTAATTGGTAATTTAGACCTTTTTTCTTGTTATTGTTCATGCACATCCTTACCCCATACCCCTTCATGACACCAGAATGACTTCATCAAATAATAATTTGCGATCCCAATACAGATAAATAGCAAAATGACAGGAAGCTTGATCAGCATCTTATTTTCCTCCAGTTGTTTTTCTTATAATCTACCTCGGCTCAAGCCGATTGATCTTTGATGCTTGGTGCTTTTTAGGTTGAATTTTAGTATCCTAGTCTATTCATTAGAAGCTCATCAGGATTTATGTCAGTCGAAAGCGCGCCTCTTCAAGGAATCACTCTCTATAGTCATGCCGATGACTTTCGTTCCCATTGGATTCGCTATGTGCTTACCGAAAAACAGATTAAATATAACCTGATTTTGGTGGATGCCGATGATGAGGATCTGGCCAGTCTCAATCCTTATAATCAATTGCCTATGCTGATCGAAAATGAACTCAAATTATTTAATACTTCAATTATCTCAGAATATGTAGATGATCGTTATCGTCAGAATAAACTGTATGCCGATGCCCCAATGCCCCGTGCAGAGCAACGACAATATATCTGGCGCTTTGAAAATGACTGGTTAAAGCTGGCTGATCTCATGTTACGCCATCCTGATACGCTGGATAAGAAAGCCAGAACTCAGGCACAAAAGCAGTTACAGGATATCCTGATTTCACTGATGCCACTATTCCAGCATTTTCCCTATTTTATGTCTGAACAATTTAGTATCCTGGATTGTATGCTGGCACCAATTTTTATCCGTCTGAAACAGATGGGCGTAGAATTACCACAGCAGCAATGCCGTCCGTTTTATTTATATTGCCAACGAATTTTCAGTCGTCCTGCCTTTGTAAAATCCATGACATTGCAGGAAAAGAACCGTTATTCAGCGCAACTCAAGCACCCGTAGAGAAACCTCATGTCCGAACAAGAATTCAACCTTAGCCCTACCCGTCCCTATATGGCACGTGCAATCTATGAGTGGGTTTGCGATAACAATATGACGCCTTACCTGCTGGTGGATGCTACACGCCCAAATACCATGGTTCCTGAACAGTTTATTAAAGATGGACAGATTGTTCTGAATATTGTGCCACATGCCGTGCATGCGCTGCATATGGGCAATGATGCCATTAGCTTCTCGGCTCGCTTTGGTGGCGTTTCTCGTGATATTTATGTGCCTATGGCAGCAATACTCGGTATTTATGCACGTGAAAATGGTCAAGGTTTATTCTTTGATCCAGGTGAATATGAGCATACACAAAATGATGAAGATGCTTTAAAATCAAGCACTGAAGAACAAACTGAACAACCAAAGAAAAAACCGACTTTAAGACTATTAGATTAAAAATAATGGAGCAAGTGAATGGCTTTTGATTTAGTACAATATTTTGTTGAACAGATAGAGACTCAAAAGCCTGAGCTTCTAAAAGAATATATAAAAGAAGAAAGACGAAAATATATATCAGAAATCAATGCCTTAACTTTAGGAAAACTTATTACTGAATGGCGTCATAACCCACAAAAAATTTATAATGAAATCAATCATCCTGATGAATTATATATCCTGGAAATCGTGCGTCATCTCGCTACCAGTCCGGAAAATCAATCCACTCTGGATCGAGCCCAGCTTGAGCACAGCACTTCAGAAATTTTTCATTTACAGCTTATTGAATTAAAACAACTGCATGATACCGGCAACCATAATATCCATAGCATTCAGGAATTACTGACCGGGCAAATTGAACATTTATCTGGTCAAGCAGATGATTGGGTTTGGACAACAAACAAGCTAACAGAACTCAAAGGCTCTAAACCAATTGTGCAAGAAGAGCTATCATTGGAAGCATCAATGAAGGAGTTTAATCAAATGGTAAGCCAGAATCAGCAGCATCAAGATGTCGAAGAAGTCATTGTTATCAATACCCCAACATGGGCAAAGATTGTTGAACCCATCGTGGCGATTGTCATTCTTTGGGTATTAATCGCAGCCGTAATGCACGTGTTTGGCTAAAATAA
>NZ_JAUZUV010000025.1:0-24184 GCF_031844265.1 Acinetobacter sp. RG5
CAAGTTAAACAAAATCAGATCGTCAAAATTAGAGATCTCAAAAAAGGTAATCAATACAGTCATACCACTGATCCCGTATTGGAACGGCTCCAACTATTAGGTTTTAGAGAGGGTGAAACTCTACAAGTACTCGCTAAAGGTGTTTTTGGCGGAGATCCTGTTTTAGTTCAAATTGAAACTTCAAGATTCGCATTAAGAAAGAATGAAGCTGAAAGAATTTTTGTAGAGTTAGTATCCAATGAAGATTAAGAACATTGCATTAGTCGGTAATCCAAATTGCGGAAAAACCTCTTTATTTAATACGCTTACTGGTACGCGACAAAAAGTTGCCAACTATGCTGGGGTTACCGTAGAAAGAAAAGAAGGTTCTTTTAAATTACCTTCTGGTGATGCAATACGAGTATTGGACTTACCCGGAACTTACAGTTTAAAACCTAGTAGTTTAGATGAAGAAGTCACCAGGGCAGTTTGTTTGGGCGAGCTAAAAGGTGAAATTCTACCCGATATTTTTATATGCGTTGTAGATGCCACAAATTTAAGCTTACATTTGAGCTTGGTTCTCGAAGTTCGTGCTCTAAATCGCCCTATGATTCTTGTATTAAATATGATGGATGAGGTCAAAAAGCGTGGTATTTCCATTAATAAGGATAAACTGTCTCAACTGTTAGGTATCCCTGTAGTTGAAGCTGTCGCAGTTAAAACAAAAGGAATTCAAGATTTAATTAATCAATTAGATCAAAAAAATCTTTTTATTACTCCTTATCATTCTGAATTAAGTCATTTTGAACAGGTCAAACAAATCACCAAACAAGTTATTTTAAATAATGACAGTGGTGATAAAAGAACCGCATTTCTAGATAAAATTTTTCTACATCCTGTATTGGGTTTAGTAATCTTAACTTTAACCATGTTTGTGATGTTCCAGGCGGTATTTATATGGGCAACGCCTTTTATTGAATTCATTGAAAATTTTGTCGCATGGCTCAGTGATTTTATTGGACCACTAATCCAACATCCTCTATTAAAAAGCTTGGTTGTGGATGGGGTAATTGCTGGTGCAGGTAGCGTGCTTGCATATATGCCTCAGATTTTGATTTTATTCTTCTTCATTTTAATGCTTGAAGAGTCAGGCTATTTACCCCGAGCAGCATTTCTTTTAGATAAATTAATGTCTAAAGCCGGGCTTAGCGGCCGTTCATTTATTCCTCTGCTATCCAGTTTTGCTTGTGCGATTCCCGGAATTATGGCAACCAGAAGTATCAGCTCTGAACGGGACCGATTAGCAACAATTATGATTGCACCCTTGATGACCTGTTCAGCAAGATTGCCAGTATATGCTTTATTGATCGCGGCATTTATTCCGAACCAATTAATCTACGGCTGGTTAAGTCTGCAAGGATTAGTCCTTTTTGGTCTTTATATGTCGGGAATAGTCTCAGCGTTATTAGTTTCAGTGTTTCTGAAATTGGTTCGAAAAGATAAAACTGAAAGTATTTTTATTTTTGAACTTCCCACATACCGAATTCCAGATATTAGAAATATTGCATTAGGCTTATATGATAGGGCAACTATTTTCTTAAAACGAGTTGGTGGCATTATCGTCGCACTGTCTATCTTGTTATGGGTGCTAGTCACGTTCCCTCAACCACCAGATAATGCAAGCACGCCGGCCATTAACTATAGTTTAGCTGGTCAGTTAGGACATTTAATTCATCCTATATTTGCGCCTATTGGGTTTACATGGGAAATATGTATTGCACTCATTCCTGCTATGGCAGCAAGGGAAGTTGTAATTGCTGCTCTTGGGGTGATTTATGCGATGTCAGGTGATGAAGATACAGTAACTCAAAGTCTGTTAAGTCAAATTTCAGGCCCGGATGGATGGGGGTTAGCCACAGGTTTATCATTATTGGTATGGTTTATTTTTGCTCCCCATTGTCTTGCTACGTTAGCAACAATTAGACGAGAAACTGGCAGCTGGAAACAGCCCATCATTATGGCAACTTATTTGTTTGCATTAGCCTACATCTTTTCATTCATCACATATCAAGTTGCGAGTAAGTTTTAATTAGCAAATGAATAAAAGAGGGGGGGAGCTAGCTCCCCCCCCCCTTTATTAAATTACTCGATGTAAGCGTGGGCTTCTGAATACTTTTATCTAACTATAACAACTACTTAAATGTTTAAATCTCTAGGTTTTGAATAGTCGAGGTATCAGACGAATATAGATTGGTAAAAAGCATAGTTCAACGATAGTCTGAGTCAAGATTACAGCAGGAATTATGGGCATACTTCCCGGAATTGCAAAAGCTAATGGAAGAATAACAAATGAATTTCTATATGATGCTGAAAAGGACACAGCACTAGCAGAGCCAGATTCTAATCGAAAAATACGAGCAATTATCCAACCCACGAATGGAGCAATAATGGCAAAAGAAATATAAATTGGTAAAGCTTGAAGAGCTGCACTTTTTGCAAGCCCAATTTGAGGCATAACTGATGCTAGGACGATAAACAAAACTAGGGCTGTGGCAGGTACAGGAAATAAGTTTAGGCTTTCAGCCACTTTTTCTGCTTGTTCATTTCTATTCCCAATGAACTGAACTATAGCTGCCATTGCTAAGGGGGCACTGTTGCAAATAGAGATTTGAGTCGATGAAGGGCACTGTTGCAAATAGAGATTTGAGTCGATGAAGTTCCTTTTTAAAAGTGCTTAGAGACCGAAAACCCTGTTGATTAGAAACACTTCACCTTGAGGCTGACCATAATAAAATGACGATGCTTGTCCTTTACGTAGTGCACGCATGACTTCAATACCTTTGATTATGGCATAAGCCGTCTTCATAGATTTGAATCCTAATGTGGCCCTGATGATCCGCTTTAACTTACCATGATCACATTCAATGACATTATTTTTATACTTAATCTGCCTGTGCTCAATATCTACTGGACATTTTCCTTCTCGCTTTAACCGTGATAAAGCATGGCCATAGGTCGCTGCTTTATCTGTATTGATGACCCGTGGAATTTGCCATTTTTTCACCGTATTGAAGATTTTTCCTAAAAAACAATAGGCTGATTTACTGTTCCGTCTAGCGGAAAGGTAAAAGTCAATCGTATGACCACGTTGATCAACTGCACGATACAGGTAAGTCCATCGCCCCTTCACTTTGATATAAGTCTCATCCATATGCCATGAATGTAAATCTGTAGGATTACGCCAATACCAGCGTAAGCGTTTTTCCATTTCTGGAGCATAACGCTGAACCCAACGATAAATTGTGGTGTGGTCAACATTCACACCCCGTTCAGCGAGCATTTCTTGAAGTTCACGATAGCTGATGCCATATTTACAATACCAACGAACAGCCCAAAGAATGATTTCACCTTGAAAGTGCCGACCATGGAAGGGATTCATCTGCTGTATCTCGAAATAAATAAGATATTTAGCTTATCATGTCAGCCTATTTGCAACAGTGCCTGAATACATGAGCAGCTAAATCACTCAAAGCCAGCATCTAAAACCATTTAACAAAATCTATGACTATTTTACTTTCCCTTACCTAATCGTCCTAGTGTATATCTTTTTTTTTGATTAGCTTATTCCTAAATCAAGTGACTTTAGGTAAGTATGATGAACGATATCCAATTTTCAGATTGCGCAAAGGCATGTATGAGCTGTTACCTTACCTGTGCCAGTTGTGCAAATGCCTGTCTAAAAGAAGAAAATCTGGAGATGATGCGAGAATGTATTCAGCGTTGTCTAGATTGTGCAGATATTTGTCAGCTCTGTGCTCGTATGCAGCAAAAAGAATCTCCTTTTATGAAAGAAATTTGTGAGCTTTGTGCCAAGGCTTGTGAATACTGTGCAGATGAATGTAGCCAACATGAGCATCAACACTGCCAGCAATGTGCTGATGCTTGCCGTGAATGTGCCGTCGAATGTCGAAAAATGGTTGTCTGATAAATAAAAGAATTAGTTGAGTTTAGGATTTACTCAATGAATAGCCAACGTGTTAGTTGTTAGTGGGTCAAACCACTAACAACGGCACTGTTGCAAATAGGGATCTGAGTCGATGATTTTCCCTTCAAAAAAGCTTAGAGACCGAAAACTCTATTTACTAGCCAAACTTCTCCTAGAATATTACCGTTATAAAATAATGAAGCTTGTCCTTTACGTAGTGCACGCATGACTTCAATACCTTTAATTGTGGCATAAGCCGTCTTCATAGATTTGAATCCTAATGTGGCCCTGATGATCCGCTTTAGCTTGCCATGATCACATTCAATCACGTTATTTTTATACTTAATCTGCCTGTGCTCAAGGTCTGGTGGACATTTACCTTCCCGTTTTAACCGTGATAAAGCACGTCCATATGTGGGTGCTTTATCCGTGTTGATCACTTGTGGAATTTGCCACTTCTTCACATTATTTAAAATTTTTCCAAGAAAACAATATGCTGATTTGGTATTACGTCTAGAAGAAAGATAAAAATCAATGGTATCGCCACGTTGGTCAACTGCACGGTATAGATATGCCCATTTGCCATTCACTTTTACGTAAGTTTCATCCAGATGCCATAAATGTCGATCTGTAGGATTACGCCAATACCAGCGTAAACGTTTTTCCATTTCTGGAGCATAACGCTGAACCCAGCGATAAATTGTGGTGTGGTCAACATTCACTCCACGTTCAGCGAGCATTTCCTGAAGTTCACGATAGCTGATGCCATATTTACAATACCAACGAACAGCCCAAAGAATGATTTCACCTTGAAAGTGCCGACCGTGGAAGGGATTCATCTGCTGTATCTCGAAATAAATAAGATATTTAGCTTATCATGTCAGCCTATTTGCAACAGTGCCGTTTCTGGTTCAAAGCCTTCACCTTTTCCTTATTTATCTCTGACTTCTTTAATGTAAAAACCCAATCATGAAGACTGGGTTTTTACAATATTCATTGTACCTTTAACAGCACTTCATCGGTACAGCATAAAAGTGTTACTGACCTGGCAATGAGGCGCAGTATTTAATACCATCCAGCATTTATAAACTGCGCTGATTTACACGCTTGGACAACTCTTCAGCCGATTCCTTGCGTTCAGAATAACGATCAGTCAGGTATTTGCTTTGACCACGAGTCAGTAGAGTGAACTTAAATAACTCTTCCATGACATCCACAATCCGGTCATAGAAAGCTGAAGGCTTCATTCGTCCATCTTCTTCAAATTCCAAGAAAGCTTTCGGAATTGAAGACTGATTTGGAATGGTGATCATCCGCATCCACCGCCCCAAAATACGCATCTGGTTCAGGCTGTTAAATGACTGTGATCCACCACTGACTTGCATCAAGGCAAGGGTTTTACCTTGGGTAGCACGGATTGCTCCTCCTGCAAGTGGAATCCAGTCTATTTGTGATTTAAAAATGGAACTCATAGAACCATGACGTTCAGGTGAACACCAGACCATACCTTCAGACCATGCAAGAAGCTCATGCAGTTCTTTTACTTTTGGATGCTCAGTATCCGCATCTTCTGGCAAAGGAAGGCCCCACAAGTGATAGATACAGATAAAGCACACATATGGAGGTGCTTTGTCACGGTTAAAATGGGAAAGAAAATGTCCACCAGATCTTGAGCACAGGCAGGTTAAGTATAAAAATAACGTGATCGAATGTAATCATGGCAAGCTAAAGCGGATCATTAGGGCCACTTTAGGATTCAAATCGATGAAGACGGCTATGCCACATGCATCTATTCAGATGGCATTAAACACCGATGATGTACAGACGAAGTAGTAGCAGCCGATCCTACTAAAAGAATAGCAAACGATAAAAACAGCGATAAGCATGTTTTTAACCACTGCATAAAAATAGACCAAAAATTAAGCTTTTTTAGTTTTACAGATTCGAAAATAAATAGTAATAATTCATGAATAGTAGCCGAAGCTACCATTCATGAATCCAAATCATACTATTTTAAAAAACTAATTCGATGCCTGCACCATATTTCCATCCCTTTTCAGACTCTGTTGCCTCTTGCATAGAAGTGGCTTTCTGTCCTTTTTCATATTGGTAAGCAACATCAATGAAAGGTTTAATTCGCTTAGTAATCTCATATCGGGTTTTGATACCAGTTTTTAGTTCTGATAAACCTGATTTTGCAGCATAGTTAGAATCATCGCTAAATATTACATCTGCTTCGATATAAGGTTGAGTAATAAGTTTCTGAGTTAAAAGCAAATCACGTTCTAATTCAAAACTTGCTCCCCAAAAATTATTCTCACCGCCATAAAGATATGCTTGTGTTTCAAAGAAATAAGGAGCTAATCCTAATACACCAATAACACCATCAACTCGATCACTGTTGCTGCTATTTTTATCTTCGCTATATCTTACACCAGCTTGTATATCCCAAAATGGGGCTACGTTACGGCTATAAAGTGCTGATACAGCATATATTGGATCATTACTTTCTGACTTTTCCGAATTGGCTTCAATAAATAGACGATTTTCATCTGTTCCAATCAAAGTTTCAAGCTTTGTTCCTAGGTTGCCCTTACCGTCTTCATCAACCATCCATGCATTTTCAAGTCTTGTTACTTGATAAATTTGTCCGCCATGTTCTTTAAGATGATCATCGTGAGATCCGTCTGATGTCTTTCTTGCAGTCAAAATAATATTATCTCCCCCATTTGCATTTTCCATTGAATAATATTCTGGATACAATTCTTGGGGGCTATATCTTAAGCCACCAGACTCCTGTAATAAGACTCTCATACCATTTGTAATATTACTTTCTTGTTCCGAAGTGCTGCTATTAGCAAAAGTTAAGTTTGATATACTTATTAATGCAATTGATAAGACTGTTTTTGAGAAGAAATTCTTAGTGATTTGCATGTGGATTTACTCCCTTCTCATTTACTTGGGACTGAGGAACAGTCTTTGTAGAATTACCATCTTCCACTTGAGCTACAATGAGTTTATTCATCATTCCTGCACTCATATGGTAAAGCAGGTGACAATGAATAGCCCACTCACCTAACTCATCAGCTGTGAGTAGAGTGGTTATCGTTTTCCCAGGTGGAACAATTACCGTATGTTTGTTTGGCATATTGCTTGGATCCTGACCATTCTCAAGCTGCATAAACATGCCATGTAAGTGCATTGGGTGAGCCATCATACTGTCATTGACAAATTTTAAGCGAATACGTTCACCATACTTCACCACTAGTGGGTCGGCTTCATTAAATTTTTTACCATTTATTGTCCAAATATAACGCTCCATGTTTCCACCAAGACGGATCTCTATTTCACGTTCAGCTGCACGAGTGTCTTTTTGAGGATCTAACGATTGCAAATCACTATATTGCAATGCTTTATTACCTTCAGGTGTTGAAGCATTTGCCCATCCAAATACGGTATTATCATTCTTGTCTGAAGCCGCCTTAACAGTAGCGCTATTCATCGGCATATCATGATCCATACCTTTCATAGAAGACATATCATGATCCATACCTTTCATAGAAGACATATCGTGATTCATGCCTTTCATAGAAGACATATCATGATTCATATCTTTCATAGAAGACATATCATGATCCATACCTTTCATAGAAGACATATCGTGATTCATGCCTTTCATAGAAGACATATCATGATCCATACCTTTCATAGAAGACATATCGTGATTCATATCTTTCATAGATGACATATCATGATTCATTCCCATATCTTCCATAGTCAATAAAGAACGAGGACGAGGCTTAGGCATCTCAATTTGTTTGACCGCTGGGCTGCTTTCTTCATGTAATGTTCCCACTGAAAAACCGGTACGATCAATAGATTCAGCTTCAATTTGGTAATGTGCTTGTTTTGGTTCCACAATGACATCATAGGTTTCAGCAGTACCAATACGGAACTCATCTACAGGAACCGGCTTTACAGGTTGACCATCAGCACTGACTACAGTCATTTTTAGGTTTGGAATGCGTACATCAAAGAATGACATAGCGGAAGCATTAATAAAACGAAGGCGAACTTTTTCACCAGCTTTGAAGTTACCGGTCCAGTTTTGCTGAGGTGTTTTGCCATTCATTAAAAATGTATAACCAGTCACATCGGACATATCTGTTTTCAGCATTCGCATCTGATTCCACATAGAACGGTCTTGCCAAGTCGCTTTTAGCCCATCACGTTTAACTTGTTTTAATACATCGAATACTGTTTCGCGGCGGTTCTGATAGTAATCTGCTTCTTTTTTAATATTTTTCATAATTTGATCACTTGTCGAATTATGAAAATCAGAAAGCAAAACAACGTAATCTTTATCGGTTTTTTCAGCAGCTGTTAGTGGAGTTTTATCTTTAGGATAAATAACAAAAGCACCATATAAACCGTCTTGTTCTTGTCCTTTACTATGTGAATGATACCAATAAGTACCATTTTGGCGGACTTTAAACTTATATTCATAAGTTTTATTAGGGGCAATGCCATTAAATTTGTTAAATCCAGGTACACCATCCATAATTCCAGGTAATAATAAGCCATGCCAATGGATTGAAGAGTCCTGATTTTTTAACTTATTGTGAACACGGATAACGGCCTCATCACCTTCTTCAAATTCAAGAAGTGGTGCAACGAATTTACCATTTACAGTAATTCTCTCAACTGGTTTTCCTGTGATATTTACAGTTTGTTCAGCGATTGTTAAATCATATTCTTTAACTGCCGCCATTACCCAAGTTGATGAAAATAAACCAACTCCAATTAAGAGTATATGACTTAACTTTTTTGACATTCTATCTCACCTTTAGAAAGGTCAAGGTTGAAGTAATAAAGCAAATATTTAGTATAAACTTTAATACTTCTTTCTCGCTATTTATAAAATTATTTATTGCTACCAGGCATATTCATCTTTGAATGATCCATTTTAGAATGGTCCATATTCATCATAGAATGATCCATTTTTGACATGTCAGATGAGTTAGGAGACTGATGTTGACTATGATCTTGCTGAGTCTTGTCATCTTTTTCCATTTTACAAGGTTTTGTACAAGGTTCCTGTGCTTTTACCGTTTTAGTGGCACTTGAGGTTGATACATCTTTTGCCCAAGATTGAGTACCAGCAATTAAAGTTCCAGCACACATTAAAATTGTTAGACTACGACGCACTACAGTTTTCATAAGTTTCTCTAAAAGTTAATTTCTTGCTACTACACTAAAGTGAAGCACTGAACATCTAAGTGACTTGAAAATGACATTTTTGTAATCTATCTCGATCAGATGTTTTATAACGTTATTATAGTTTTAATGAATAACTTAGGATTCTGAGATGAGAATACTATTAGTTGAAGATGAACAAAAAACTGGTGATTATCTCAAGCAAGGTTTATCCGAAGCTGGCTATATTACGGACTGGGTTACAGATGGGTTAACGGGTAAACATCAAGCTCTTTCTGAAGAGTATGACTTAATTATTTTAGACGTGATGTTACCTGGACTAAATGGTTGGAATATTATCAATGATATTCGTAGCAGCGGTAAAACAATGCCCATTCTTTTTCTTACCGCCCGAGATCAAATCGAAGATCGAGTAAAAGGATTAGAGCTAGGCGCTGATGATTATTTAGTTAAGCCTTTTGCTTTTGCAGAGCTTCTAGCTCGAATAAAAACGCTCCTTAGACGAGGGCAACAAAGAGAAGATAATAATATTATTAAGATTGCTGATTTAGAACTTGATTTGAGAAAACGTCGGGTAACACGAGCAGGTCAACGCATTGATCTGACGGCTAAAGAATTTGCGCTTATGGAGCTTTTTATGCGTAGAAGAGGTGAAATTCTACCAAGAGCACTTATTGCATCTCAAATTTGGGATATGAACTTTGATAGTGATACAAATGTAGTTGAAGTCGCTATTAAACGATTAAGAAATAAAGTAGATAGTAATTTTACCCCTAAGTTAATTCAGAATATTCGAGGAATGGGGTATGTATTAGAGGTAGAAGATGAATAATAAATTATTCAAATCTATCAGTTTTCGTATTGGTATTATTTTCTCATTATCGACTATATGCATTCTCATTATGATGGGGTTTTTCATCCATAAATTAGTGATGCATCATTTTGAAACGCAAGATCGTACCCAATTAGAAGGTAAAATCCAGCTTATTCAGAATCTTCTCCAACAGCATCCTAAAAATTCTCCAGAACTTGATCTATATTTGAAAGATGCTTTAGTTGGACACCATGATCTTATGGTCCAAATAGAACGACCGGCAGGTCAGATTTTATTTAGTTCAGCATCTTCAATCATTAATACTCAACAGTTAATCAAGTCAGCAAATAACCCTTGGATTAAATGGAAAATTAAGAATAAGACCTATCGTGGCATGATCTACAACATGGATATAAACAAAAATACTGAAATACAATCTGTACGCATTATTGTGGGGATCGATACATCTGAACATCTACATTTTTTAAATGATTTTAAGCGTCAACTTTTTTACATTGGTTTAGCCGGTACGATTTGTTTAATGTTTTTAGGCTGGTTTGCAACCTGGAGAGGTTTAAGACCCGTGCAAAAAATGGCTAAGGTCGCAGAAGGCATTTCTGCCCAACATCTTTCAGAACGTTTAGAAGTTGAGCACACACCAACAGAACTAAAATCATTAGCAATTGCCTTCAATGATATGCTCGACAGACTAGAATCAGCTTTAGAAAGGCTTTCCGATTTTTCATCTGATTTAGCGCATGAAATTAGAACACCGATTAATAACTTAATGACTCAAACTCAAGTATGTCTTGCCCGTAAACGAGATACCAGTACCTATCAAGAAGTACTATTTTCTAATTTAGAAGAATTAGAACGTTTGGCTCGAATGGTATCCGATATGCTTTTCTTGGCAAAAGCAGAACATGGCCTAAAATTACAGAACTTACAGAATATTGACCTGGTTAAAGAAGTTACAGCCTTATTTGATTTCTATGATGCGCTAGCTGCCGAAAAAAATATGACGCTTCAACAAACAGGATCTGGAAATGTCAAAGGTGATCCTGCTATGTTACGTCGAGCACTCAGCAATCTATTATCTAATGCAGTTAAATATGGAAATAAGAATTCTACAATACGCATAAAACTTCAACAGAATTTAGATAACACAATATTTTCAATTGAAAATGAAGGCCCTGAAATCTCTCCTGAACAACTATCCAGGTTATTTGATCGATTTTATCGAACAGATGCATCTAGACAAAGAACAGAAGAAGGAACCGGCTTAGGGCTCGCGATAACAAAATCTATTCTTGATATGCTTGGGGCGACCATCCAGGCTGAATCCCTCAATGGTCGAATCATTTTTACCATTGTTTTTCAAAGTGAATCCATGCAAGGGGAATCATTTTAACTCATTTTTTGAACATCTTCCATTTACCCGAGTTGACCTTACATAAAGCTCAAACTGAGAGCCAGAGCTACGCCAGCACCTATCATGGCAATTGTGTAGCCAAATATGATAGCTCGGCCAAACTGTGCCCCCCCTGTCATCCATGCAATTGTCGCTTTGCTTAACATGTTGCTCAGTGTGGCCAGCCCTAGCGCGACAGCAGCCACATTTGTTGTTAAGCCTTCAGTACTATGCAGGCGGGCAAGTGAGACTAAAATAGCATCTACGTCTGCTAGCCCAGAAATAGTCGATAATACGAAGATGCCGCTGGTGCCCAACCATTGTTTTGCTGCCGGGACCAAGACTGCCATGACAGCCAGGAAAGCAGCGAAGCTGAATGCTGTCCCAAGATCAAAAGGAGCCATTGCTTCTATTGTTCGATCGTTGTTTTCAGCGCTGGTAATTTGGCGTTGTCTCCACAATGCCATACCCAGCAGAAGGATTCCCGCAATCATCATTGCACCACCAAAAGTGCTTAGCAATGCTGGCTCAATGACGCCTATCAGCACAACCATACGAAAAAACATGATGCCACAGGCAGCCAATGTTCCAGAAATAGCAGCACTGACCATGACGGGGTGCTGGCGTGTATAGCGTGCCAGTGCGACAGTTGCAGCTGTAGAAGATGCCAAACCACCCAATAGACCTGTCCAGAGTATGCCTCTTTCTGAACCGGTGAGCCGCATGGCAAAATGACCTGCCAGAGAGAGTCCGGCAATCAGGATCACTGCCCACCATAACTGGTAAGGATTTAATGCAGCAAAAGGTCCCATACCCGTATTGGGTAAGTAAGGTAATATAACGACAGAAAGTACCAGTAACTGCAGGGATGCGGTTAATTCACGATGTTCGATCAAGCGTAACCAACCATGTAAGGTTGGCTTGAGATCCAAAAATACAGCCACGATGACAGCCGCTGTTAATGCTAAAGTAACATTACCATGGGATGCATATGCACCTAGAACTAATGTCAACAGCATCGCGATCGTCGTGGTAGCGCTTAGATTACCGGAAAGTCTTGCGGTACGCGCGTAGGATACCGTAAGTAAAAGGGAAAGCCCTAATACGGCTGCGACTAGTGGCCAAGGCCCAAAGTTTGGCTGTAAATGACCGAGCACTCCTCCGAGTAATCCTGTCAATGTGAAGGTACGTAGGCCTGCTACTCGGCTGCCTTCTGGCAGTTCACGATCATTCCATCCTCGTTCTAAACCAATGAGCAGGCCGATGGCAAGTGCTGCAATCAGGCCTGATACATCTGGTGGAAGAAAAAGACTCTCTATCATAGCTTTTTATGTCGCAGGCGAAGGGCATTGGTGATGACTGAAGCTGAACTCAAACTCATAGCCAAGGCCGCAATCATGGGTGACAACAACCAACCGGTAAATGGGTAGAGTACGCCAGCTGCTATTGGGATACCCAAGGCATTATAAAGGAAAGCAAACATGAGGTTCTGTTTCATGTTGCCAACAGTAGCTTCCGAAAGTGAACGGGCAACCGCGATACCGCGTAAATCTCCCTTGACCAAGGTAACTTGAGCACTATTCATTGCGACATCAGTTCCGGTCCCCATAGCGATACCGACATCAGCCTTGGCTAGTGCTGGTGCATCATTGATTCCATCGCCGGCCATTGCCACGATGCGACCTTGCTTCTGCAATTTGCTGACAAGTTCGAGTTTATCTGCGGGTTTAACTTCACCATGTACCTCATCAATACCCAGACGTGATGCGACTGAACGGGCAGTGGTGAGACCATCTCCTGTTGCCATCACGATACGTAGTCCAGCTTCCTTCAGGGTGGCAAGTGCTTCAGGGGTACTTTTTTTGATGGGATCGGATACTGCAAGCAGGCCGGCCAATTCACCATTGATGGCTAGATGCATCACACTTGCACCTTCTGAACGCAGCTCTTCGGCTTGCGGAATCAGAGATTGTACCGAGATACCTAATTGCTCCATCAGTGCTGTGTTGCCCAAAGCTAACTGACGATCGCCCACTTGACCTCGAACACCAATCCCTGAGCCTGATTCAAAATTATCTGGTGTTTCAAGAGGCAGGCCACGTTCGTGTGCTGCGTTTACAATCGCTTCGGCTAGCGGGTGTTCACTGCCTTGATCAAGACTGGCGGCTAAACGTAATACTTCAGATTCATCGAAACCTGATGCGGCAACCACACGATCGAATACAGGGCGTCCTTCAGTTAACGTACCTGTTTTATCGATGATTAGTGTGTCAATCTTGCGTAGATTCTCAATGGCTGCTGCATCGCGGAACAACACACCATGAGTAGCACCTTGACCCGTTGCAACCATGATAGACATTGGAGTTGCCAAGCCTAGTGCACAAGGACAGGCAATAATGAGTACTGCCACAGCATTGATTAATGCATAAACCCAGCTCGACTCTTCTGGGCCGAACAGTCCCCATCCAAAGAAGGTAAGCAAGGCAATGGCTACTACAGCCATGACAAACCAACCTGCAACCTGATCAGCCATGCGTTGCATTGGTGCTCTCGATCGTTGAGCTTGCGCCACCATCTGTACGATCTGGGATAACATGGTACTTGAACCAATTTTCTCTGAACGCATGATTAGGGAACCATTGGTATTCAGGGTAGCACCAATGACTTTATCACCGATGCGTTTAGTGATCGGTAAAGGTTCACCTGTCAGCATCGATTCATCCACTGAACTACTTCCTTCAGTGATTACACCATCCACAGGCACTTTTTCACCTGGGCGAATTCTGAGTAAATCTCCTACATGGACATGCGTTAGAGGAACATCTTCTTCAGTTCCATCAGGCAGGATTCGGCGAGCTGTTTTAGGAGCGAGCCCAAGGAGTGACTTAATTGCAGCAGAAGTTTGCGAACGTGCTTTTAATTCCAGTATTTGCCCCAGTAGGGTCAAAGAAATGATGACCGCTGAAGCTTCAAAGTAAACAGCGACACGACCCATGGAGATAAATGAGTCTGGAAAGATTTGTGGTGCAATGGTCGCAACCACACTGTAAATAAAAGCAGCCCCTGTACCTAGACCGATCAGGGTCCACATGTTTGGGCTGCGATTCACAACCGATTGCCAACCACGGGAAAAAAATGGCCAACCTGCCCACAGTACAATCGGGAGTGACAACACCAGTTCAATCCAGCTCTGAACTGCCATGTCGAACAGGTTCATTTGATGACCAAACATCGCCAAAAAAGTCACGATGATGGTCAATGGCAGTGTCCACCAGAAGCGTCGGCGGAAATCACGTAACTCCGGATTCTCATCTTCCTCTAATTCAGGAATGAGTGGCTCCAGTGTCATTCCGCATTTAGGACAGTTTCCAGGATGATCTTGTTTAATTTCTGGATGCATTGGGCACGTATAGATGATCGTGCCTGTTGTGCTTGTCTCATTAACGGATTGAGTAGTCTGATGATGCTGTGTATGTGCATCGGCAGTCGTCGTTGCGGGTTTAGCGATATATTGCACCGGGCTGCTATGAAACTTTGATTGACATTTATCACTGCAAAAAAAGTAAGTTTTCCCCTTAAATTCCTCATGGTATTTCGATTCTTCAGTGACGGTCATACCACAGACTGGGTCTTTCAGTACGTCTGTTGTAGCCTGTGCCATATGGTCCTGGTTATGATTTTTTTGATCTGACATAAATAATTCTCTTATGGTAAAGTGGTTTTATGGCCGAATTTTGGAATAAATCTCGGAGTCTGTTGAGCATAGCTGTCATAGACAGCGCCAAACTGTTTACTCATTTCAGCCTCTTCCTTAATTGCCAAGCGGCTGTACATTAAGAGTAAGATTGGAAACATAATCAGTGTCAGTAAAGTTGGCCATTGCAATAAAAACCCCAGCAAGATCAAGATAAAAGCCACGTATTGGGGGTGACGTATGCGCGCATAGGGTTCGGTTACTGCCAATTGGTGATGACGTTGTGCGTTGTACAGCACGTGCCATGACGTTGATAACAGGTAAAATCCATAGCCCAAGAAAACGTAACTGGCGATATGCAAAATGCCAAAATGTGGATCACCTTTTTCACCTAATAGCGTTGACCACAAGTGACCTGCATTATGAGAAAGTAAGTCAAGTTGAGGGAAGCGAGTTTGAAGCCAACCAGATAACAGGTAAATGGTTAAAGGAAAACCATACATTTCGACAAATAGAGCAATGATAAAAGCCGAAAAGGCCCCAAATGTACGCCAATCGCGCGCAGTGGAAGGTCTAAAAAAACTGAAAGCGAACATGATAAAAACTGCTGAGTTAATGATAACCAGCGTCCATAAACCATAGGCCGATTCCGCATGATTCATGATGGATCTCCTGATAAGAGCTATTTTTTGTTATCAGATATATCGGATTTTTTTTGCTGCGAGTGGTTATGCCCATGACCACCATGCATAAAAATATGCATGAGTGGGCATGCTAAAAGGAGTAAAAAGGGTAAAACACCAACGACATGGGCCAAATGCTCGGTTAAGAGAAAATAGGCTGCCACACCACCAATCACGAATAGGCCGATGGCATAACGTGTAGACCAAAAGTTAGGTACTGAATTATGTTCTTGAGGTTGATGGTTCATGGTGCTTCCCTCTCTAATTCATGGGTAATTATTTAGTTGTGGAGGGAGGCATACAGTCCATCATCATCTGCATCATGGATTGCATCATGTCCATACGTTTTTCCATTATCTGCTGACGGTCAGCCATATTTGCATTCATGCTTTGGCTGCCCATCTGTTTCATCATACTCATACCTCCTTGCATGAGTTTCATGTGCTCAGCCATAAGTTTCTGACGTTCTTGTGGGGTTTTTGCAGCCATCATCTTCTCATGCATGGCTTGCATCGCCTTCATGTGTTGATCCATTGCAGCCATTTTATCTGTAGCAGTGGTGCTGGTAACTGTTTGCTTAATTGTTACTGCAGATGGTGCTGTTTTTTCAGGGTGGTGATCTTTGTGTTCATCGGATTGCTGTGCAAATGTATTCAATGACGCGGCTGCGATACATAAGCCCAAAAAAATGTTTTTGAATTTCATCATAATTTTTTCCTTTAAATAATTTGGAAGTAAAAGCTATGTTTTAGTACTGAACAGAGTCTAGGAATTTGACTACTAAACTGATGAAATTTTTGGTTATTCTCTGTCTCTCTTAAAAATTTTAGCACTATTAATTAATTATTTTTAAAAATGACAAAAATGTAATTTTGAGATCTTCTCGAAATATATAGTCTATGCTGAGATGACAAAAATTTTATTTAATATTAATCTTTTAAAACTATTAAAGTTGTTATGATTTTATGTGCTTAAAAAAATAAAAATGAAATGATTAGATGACTCCAAGGCTAGTTAGAGACACATTCTTAATGTAATTTACACTGTTATTCCTTTAAAGAAAAAATACAGTTGATCAAAATAGTTTTTTATAGAAAAAAGGGTGGATAATTTAATTATTAAACTTATTGGTATATTTATTAGATAGAAGGTAAAGAAGATTATTTTTAATATTAGGGTTTATAATCCAAATTTCAGAGTAAGGAATCTACTACTTATATAATAGAGATTCCATCTCCAAAACAGTACTACTGTATGAATGAGTTGTATTCAATGCAGGGAAGAATGTAGATCCTTAATACTAACGGAAAATTATTTTACTGAATTTTCATGTAAAGACTCATTTAATTGATCAATCACTGTCGTCCATTCACCATCAGAGTGTAGTTTTTCTTCTAAAAAATGACGTTGAGCATCAGTCCAAAAAATTGCTTGTGTTAAAAAAACATCTCCAGATAGCTGATGGCTCTCTATGAATTTTGCAATTGCTTCTTCAGTAGAAGCTAAACCAAGCTGTTCAAATAATTTGGTCATTCTTGGACGTGTTTGAGTCATGTGCTTAGCCCATAAATTTATATTAGATCAAATTAAACATAACATGTTTATATTTAAACTAAAATATAAAAAATTAAATAGCTACTATTTTCTTAGACAAAATGATTACTACATTTCATAAATCAACCACCTACATAATTTGTTTGTTAAATGATCATTATTTTTCAATAAGATTATTTTAATAGTTAAAGATTTTAAATTTTAAAAATGACAAAAATGTAATTTTGAAGTCATCGCTCTGTTTCTGTCTCTCACTAATAATTGAAATATAAGAGGAGATGATGTGGTCTCATTAAATATAGATTTTATAAAGTCATCTCTAATGAACTAACGAATCAAGAGGAAACGTAAATGAAATTATTTCAAAATAAAATGACTGCTCTACGTAATGTTGTAGTAGCTGCAACGATGATTGTGGCTACTACAACTACGTTCGCTCATGTGAGTTTAGTGAGTGCGATTCCTGCGGAAAATGCATCTATCCTTAGTCAACCAAAGAACTTGACCCTTAACTTTGGTGCAGAGGTTATGTTGATGAATATTAAGTTACTGGATGCTCAGCGAAGAGATGTTCCTTTAAAATATAAAGTTACTCATGACTTAAAGAAATCCTTTGATGTCGCTCTTCCGAAACTGAAAAAAGGTAAATATACCGTTGTCTGGACAACAATGGGGAAAGATGGTCACAACATGAATGGTGAATATAGTTTCACTATCAAATCAACTAAATAAGAATTGATTACCTTTCAACATGTCAGTGAGGTGCTGGCATGTTGTTCTAGAATGGACAAAAATAATGATTTCTGAATATTGGATGTGGGCCACTTGGTTAACTAAGGTTATTTTATATTTAAGTGTAGCTTTTGTCGTTGGTGGAGCCTTTTGCTATTTTTTACTTAGACAATATCTTGAACTAAAAGAATCGATTCTTAAATATATTACAATTGGCGCTGGATTAGGCCTAATTTCCAGTACCTTGGGATTTTTTATTCTGATTGGTAGTTTTGCCAATACTGGTATTACAGGGATGGTGGACCCCACGTATATTAATATATTGGTTAATACTCCGACGGGGTATATATACGTTCTTCGTTCTATTAGTTTTGCTCTTTTACTTCTTCTCATGGTGGTTAAAGTTAACAGGAACAAAGGTCAGTTTTCTATAATTGAAAGTTCAATATTTTGTATTTTACTTATCCCGATTATTTTTAGTTTTTCCCAGCTCGGACATGTCGCTAATTTAACCTTACTTGCTCAAATTTTATTATCAATCCATATTCTAGTTATGTCGTTATGGATGGGGTCTTTATATCCGTTATGGAAAACCAGCCGGGAAATAAGTGGTTTACCTTTAAAAGATCGCATGCATGTATTTGGACGTATTGCTGCTTTCATTGTTGGGATATTAATCGCCTGTGGCGCTAGTGTAGCTCTTCTTTTAATTAAAGATTTTAATACCTTAATCAATACTGCATATGGCTATGGTTTCATGGTTAAAATGTTTTTTGTTATAAGTATTCTACTTTTAGCTGCCTTCAACAAATGGTATTTCACCCCGCGTCTTCAACATCCTAAATTCGCTAAACACCTTAGTCATGCCATTTTATTTGAGATGTTATTAGGTCTATCAATTCTATTAACAACAGGCTATATAACCACTGTCGTGGGTATTGAATAAGAGAATTTCAAAATAAGGGAATTGAGGAAATTTAACATTACTGCATTTATCTTTTGTAGCTGAGCAATAAAGTTTCTACTGGACTGTCAACTTACGACAATCAGAACAGTAAAATCGCATCATGAGGCATTATACATAAAGGTAGTCACCGGTTTTTAGCTTATCTTCAACCCATAACGGTCTCATCTATTCAGTTCACTACCATTGATTGAAATAACTAATCTTATAAATTTCAGAGTGATCGTAGATGACAAAAATGTCATTTTAAAGTCACATTAATGTTGGTTAAGTACTTTTACTGTAGTCATTAGAACACTCTTCTTTGGAATACTCTGAAGAAAACTGTAAGGTTGTAAACAGACCAAGTTACAGCGAGTAACTGATTCAGAAAAAGGCTGGTTGTATGGTGAAAGTTTAGAGTTACTGTTCTAATGTTTTAAACAAATGTTTTGTTAAAAAGGAGCAACATATGAAATTTCACATCGCTAATATGACTTGTGGTGGTTGTGCACGCGGCATTACTACCGCAATTAAAGAGCTCGACTCGAATGCTTCACTCGATATTGATTTACAAAACCGTATCGTTGAAATCAACACAACAGTGAGTCAGGATAAAGTCATTGCCACTCTCAGTGAGCGTGGATTTACAGCTGATCCTGCTTAATCTCTGTTAGAGTAACAGTGGGAATTCCTTACCACTTTTACTCTCTCTTATTTTCCTCATCGTACAGATAAAATCTGTACTTGCTTGCAATAAAAGTAGCCCCTGAATTCCCCATAATCTTGGTTCGAGCTGATCTTCGCATATAGAACTCAGCATATCTAAATGATAGAGATCGTATATGAGTACCGAAATGACTGATACGCCACACTACAGTGAAACATTAGAGATTGAGGGGATGACATGTGCTTCTTGTGTAGGCCGTGTGGAAAAAGCCTTAAAATCTCTTAAGGGTGTTGAATCGGCTCATGTAAATCTGGCTACCGAAAAAGCAGTCATTTATTCGCATCGTCCCCTTGATCGTTCTAGTTTAATTAAAGTTGTAGAAAAGGCTGGCTACGAAGTGGAAGCGCTGCAACCAATAGAGCTTACGATTGAGGGTATGTCATGTGCTTCTTGTGTAGGTCGAGTAGAAAAAGCCTTAAAATCTGTTGAGGGTGTGGAATCAGCACATGTAAATCTGGCTACTGAAAAAGCGACTATTCAGGCAAGCTCATCTGTCACTCGTGACTCGTTAATTCAGGCTGTCACCAAAGCAGGGTTTGAAGCAAAGTCAGTTCATCAAACTACGGAAAGCTTTCAAGATAAAAAAAATATTGAATTAGAAAAACTTAAAAAAGATTTAATTTTGTCAGTCTTATTGACTCTACCCGTTTTTATTTTAGAAATGGGATCACACCTGATTCCCGCCTTTCATACGTTTATGATGGATAACATTGGCCAACAAAATAGCTGGTTAATGCAATTTTTCTTGACCACAGTAGCATTAATTTTTCCAGGCCGACGCTTCTTCAAAAAGGGCATCCCAAGTTTATTCCGCTTAGCACCAGACATGAATTCCTTGGTGGCTGTAGGAACATTGGCTGCTTATCTTTATTCAGTGGTTGCTACTTTCTTTCCAAGTGTCCTGCCACAAGGCACGGTCAATGTTTATTATGAAGCTGCAGCGGTTATTATCACTTTAATTCTATTAGGTAGATTTTTTGAAGCCAAGGCAAAAGGCCGAACGTCTTTAGCAATTCAACATCTAGTTGGAATGCAGCCTAAAGTTGCCAGAATACAGCTCAATAATCAGGTGATAGAAGTTCCGATTGCCGAAGTTCAAACAGGAACGATTGTAGAGATTAGACCAGGTGAGCGTATCCCTGTCGATGGTGAAGTTATTCACGGCCAAAGTTTTATTGATGAATCCATGATTACTGGCGAGCCTATGCCCGTTGAAAAAACGATAGGCTCTACTGTGGTAGGAGGAACAATTAACCAAAGTGGCAGCTTAAATATCAAAGCCACCTCTGTTGGTAGTTCATCAGTGCTTTCTCAAATCATCCGAATGGTTGAACAGGCACAGGGTTCCAAGCTGCCTATTCAGGCATTGGTTGATAAAATTACCATGTGGTTTGTACCTGTAGTAATGGGTCTCTCTCTTTTAACTTTTCTTACGTGGTTTATCTTCGGCCCTGAACCAGCCCTAACTTTTAGTTTAGTGAACGCGGTTGCTGTACTCATTATTGCATGTCCTTGTGCGATGGGACTTGCAACGCCTACATCAATCATGGTGGGAACTGGGCGGGGTGCTGAAATGGGGGTTTTATTTCGTAAAGGTGAAGCTTTACAGCTGCTCAAAGAAACTAAAGTGGTTGCAGTTGATAAAACAGGGACTCTGACTGAAGGGAAACCAATTTTAACCGATCTGCATGTCTTAGAAGGTTTTGAATACAATACCGTACTTTCACTGATGGCAGCCGTTGAATCAAAGTCTGAGCACCCTATTGCTCGAGCAATTGTACAAGCCGCTATAGATAAGGAATTAATCCTGTCTCCTGTTGCTGATTTTAAATCAGTGACCGGCTACGGAATAGAAGCGAAGGTTTCTGAGCATTTGGTTCATATTGGTGCAGATCGATATATGGAAAAACTAGGTTTGAATCCTACTGTTTTTTCTCAATTTTCGGATCGTTTGGGAGAAGAAGGAAAAACCCCTCTCTATGTTGCGATTGACCAGAAACTTGCTGCCATTATTGCTGTAGCAGATCCAATTAAAGAATCAACATTTGCTGCAATTGAAGCGTTACATCAGTTAGGTTTAAAGGTTGCCATGATTACAGGTGATAACCGTCATACAGCTCAAGCGATTGCAAAAAAACTAGGTATTGATGAGGTTATTGCAGAAGTCTTACCAGAAGGTAAAATAGAGGCCGTTAAAAAATTAAAAAATCAATATGGTAAACTCGCATATGTTGGAGATGGCATTAATGATGCCCCTGCACTTGCAGAAGCAGATATTGGTTTAGCAATAGGTACAGGTACAGACGTAGCTATTGAAGCTGCTGATGTGGTTTTGATGTCTGGCAACCTGAAAGGAGTGCCAAATGCTATCGCTTTAAGCAAAGCGACTATAACCAATATTCGTGAAAATTTATTTTGGGCATTTGTTTACAATGCAGCTCTGATTCCTATTGCAGCAGGTGTACTTTATCCGCAATTTGGACTGCTACTTTCTCCTGTATTTGCTGCTGGTGCAATGGCTCTCTCGTCAATATTTGTACTAGGAAATGCTTTACGATTAAAACGTTTTAAAGCCCCCCTTGCAATTATTTAACCATTTTTTATATACATTTAAAGTTTTGTTGGCTTTACTTTATATATTTGGAAATAGTCTAAGCCATGTTGGCTTTTATTAAATATCATACAGTTGATATTCTAATTATTTGAGAGGGATTAAGATGAAAAGAATTTTATTAATATGCTTTATAGGCATGTCATTTACCTATGCGAATGCTCATTCTGGGGGAACGAACTCACAGGGTTGTCATACCAACAGTAAAACTGGTGATTACCACTGTCATTAATAGGTGCGCACACAGTTTTTTATTTAAAAGACTGTGCTTTAAAGTTATAAGTAGCGTTTAACTAAAGCTAAAAATTCATTTAGTTCTTTTTCCTTTATTTTCTCAGTATCACCGAGTACATGTTCTCTAAGATGAAGTTCTATTAACTCATTCATTAAGCCATTTATCGCACCTTTAATTGCTGCAACTTGCTGTAATACCTCAATACAAGAATTTTCAGAATTTAAAATATTCTGTTCAAGGGCATTAGTTTGACCTTGAATTCGTCTAATCCGATTTAAAATTTTTTTGTTCTGATTTAAGTGAGACATACTATTCAACCTCAAGAACATATACTATGAGGGAGTATTAATTGTGGTGCAATAAAATGTAATATCTAAATAATGTTAAAAGTGACCATTCGCATCAATTTGACGAAGGAAATCCTTTAGCACAAAAGAAAATTTTAATCGCAACCATCCTCACTGGTGTAATGATGGTGTTTGAAATTTTTGGAGGATGGTTCTTTAATTCCATGGCTTTATTGGCTGATGGATGGCATATGAGTTCTCATATGTTGGCATTGGGCTTAGCTTATTTTGCCTATAAAATGGCTCGAAAATATGCTCGTGATCAGAGATTCTGTTTCGGTACATGGAAGATAGAAATCTTAGCTGGATATTCGAGTGCCATTTTATTGATGGTTGTTGCTGTATTCATGGGTGTTCAATCGATAGAACGTTTATTCAATCCTGTGAATATTCACTACAACGAGGCAATTTCAATTGCGATTGTTGGCTTGATCGTTAATTTTATTTGTGCCTGGTTACTACGTGAAAATGGTCACCACCACCATCATCATCACTCTCATGATGACCATGACTTAAACCAGAAAGCCGCTTTTCTTCATGTAGTAGCAGATGCAGTAACTTCTGTATTAGCGATTATTGCACTTTTCGCAGGGAAGTATTTTGGATGGGATTTTTTAGATGCAATTCTAGGGATCGTAGGTGCAGTGCTTGTAGCACAATGGTCTTGGGGATTGATTAGAGAAACAGGTAAAACATTGCTTGATGCAGAGATGGAACATCCTGTAGTAAAGGAGATTCAGGAAGTTGTAGAGGAATTAGATAACCAAATTACGATTACTGATCTGCATGTCTGGAAAGTAGGTAGAAGTAAATTTTCATGTATTTTATCCCTAAATACAGTTAATGACTCCTTAACAGCAGAGGTAGTTCGTAAAGCTTTGTCAATTCATGAAGAGATTGTTCATATTTCTGTTGAAATTAACAAGAATTTCCATGTTGTTTAAATTAATATTTATTCCTTTTAAACTTTATCAGTCTATTTATGTAAATCTTAGATTAGAATTTGTTTGTTGTAGAGCGTCGGGGCGCCTCGGCAATTCTGCGTGTTGAAATAGAAAGGAAAATTCATTACTTTAAAGCGCAAAGCGTGTTGCAGATGCAGCTCTTATTCCGAGGAATTTTACACTGGTATCGCCCGCCGATAGAAACACCAGATCCGGCAGTCAGGACGTAAATAACCATTCCTCCAGTTTAAATAAAAAAACCTGCAGATTCGATGCAGGTTTTTTTTAGAGATAATCAATCGCGT
>NZ_JAUZUV010000026.1:0-22626 GCF_031844265.1 Acinetobacter sp. RG5
CTACATTCAACATACCAATACCCACTATAGATGCTAAAACTCTTCAAATACGAGCAGTTCAGCTCACAACGAATAATGTGAGTGATTCACGAATCCTTGGGGAGTTACTTGATCAAATTCCGTTGGATGAACAGATTGATTCAGTTTATACAGACGAGGCTTATAACACCAAGCAATGCCGTCAAGTCATTGCAGACCGGTAAGCATATGCGGTGATTCCACCTAGAAAAATGCGAAACCATGGAAAGATACAAAGAGTAGCTCGCTAGAACGAAATGAATTACTTCGAACAGTTAAACGTTTAGGCAGGACACTATGGAAAAAATGGTCAGGCTATCATCGGCGAAGTTTGGTCAAAACCAAAATGTATTGCATTAAATTATTAGGCGATAAATTAACGGAATTAGGTCGACCTCATACCCAAGTTGTCACTTGAATTCGAGTAACTTAGAAAAGATCTATCTCTGAAGCCTTTATGCAACAAAGTCACTCCAGATTGAGGATTTGAAAATTTATAGTGCAGTATATAAACAAATTGGTTCAGGAGCACAAAAGTAAGGTAATAACATCTTTTTTTAACAGTGATATTTTATTGTTCCCTACTCCTTACATTAAACTTTTATTTGTAGATTTACCTATCATTAACTCATTTTTCATTTGGATTTCCTATTATATTGAGATTGCTTTAAGAGATATTAAACAATAATATTACTGATAATCATTATCATTTACATTAACTAAAATGTTTTATACCGTTCCTCCATCATTTAAGCTTTCTCTTCTTAGTCTTGCAATTTTAGTGTCCCAGCAAAGTTTTGCCGATGATACTCAGCAATTACCGACGATTACAGTTACAGCGGAATCAGAACAGAGTGAGCTCAGCTCCGAACAGAGTAAGGCTTATATCATCCAAAATTCGTCAACCGCCTCAAAACTGAATATTCCACTCAAGGAAACGCCGCAAACAGTCAATGTCATCACTCGCCAGCAACTGGATGACTTTGCCTTAGATAATACCCGGGAAGTACTGCGTAATGCCCCTGGCATTATTGTCAACAATCAGGAAACGGAACGGAGCTCCTACCTTGCCCGAGGTTTCGAGATTTCGAATGTTTTAGTGGATGGCGTTGGTATTCCACTCGAAGGCTATAATTATAATAATGATAATCCGGACAGTTTTTTGTTTGACCGTATCGAAGTGGTGAAAGGCGCAAATGCCTTAAATAATGGAATTGGCGATCCTGGTGCAACCATTAACATGATTCGCAAACGCCCTACTCAGGAACTTCAGGCAGCCTTGAATGCCAGTTACGGTTCATGGAATACGCAGCGCTATGAAGCAGATATATCCTCTCCTCTCACCCAGGATGGAAAAATCAGAGGCCGTGTATTTGGCTATAAACAGAATGGTGACAGTTATCTGGATCGTTATGAACTGAAAAAGAACGGCATAGGTGCTGTTGTGGAGGCAGATGTAACTGACACAACCCTATTGACCGCAGGCTATACTGAAAGCAATCATAAGCCGAATGGTGTGAATTGGGGTTCTAATCCACTGATCAATACCGAAGGTGAGCAGCTCAGTTACTCACGGAATTATAATTACAGCCCAAGCTGGACCTATTGGGATAGCAATATTAAAAGTTACTTTGCCGAGCTTGAACGAAAACTGGCAGGCGACTGGACAGCCAAACTGACTTATGATGAAAAACGCACACAACGTGATTCAAAACTCTTGTTTCTGTCTGGAAAACCTGGCGCAAATGGCACTTCAGGTATCTTCCTCTACCCAGGCATGTATATTGATGATAATACAGAACAACAAGCCAGCCTGAGTTTTAGCGGCACCTATCCGCTTTGGGGACAACACCATGAAGCCTCATTGGGCTATGTCTGGGCCAAGAATAGTCTGGATGAATTGGGTTATGCTGGCAGCTTTGTCAATCCGCTGACCACAGATTTAGCCAGCTTTACACCAGAAGAACCAAGCTGGGATCTATCGAAAACCAGTGGGGAAATGCATATCCGGCAGAAGAACCAGAGCCTTTATGCTGCGACCCGACTGCATCTGAATGATGATCTGAAACTGCTTTTAGGTGCGAACTATGTTCAGGCTGAAAGCAGTGGTAGCAGTTATGGGACCGACACCATTTATGATGAAGATAAAGTTTTACCCTATGCCGGTTTGACCTATAACTTTAGCCCTGAATATACAGGTTACCTGAGTTATACCTCGATTTTCCGTCCGCAAACCACCAAAGCAGATGATGGCAGCATTAACAAGCCGATCGAAGGTGAAAGCTATGAAGTCGGAGTCAAAGGTTCTTGGCTAGATGACAAGCTTACCGCCACCATGGCCGTGTTTAGAACGGAGCAAAGTAATTATCCGCTTCGTGATTCTGATGGTATTCCGACTTTACGCAAGACTCAGGTTAGTGACTTGCGTTCCCAAGGCTACGAGTTCGGCTTGGCGGGACAACTGAGCGACCATTTAAACTTAAGCTTTGGTTATACCCAGTTTAGCCTGAAAGATCTGATCAATGGCGGTGATGCGCGTACCTTCAATCCAACCCAGTCTTTTAATCTTTTAACTACCTATCAGGTGCCGCAACTTCCAAAACTGAAACTGGGCCTTGGTGTGCAGTGGCAAGATCAGACCTATCTAGATGTGCCTGAAGCAACCGCCAATGGAGTGATTACCCAGAAAGCTGGAATCATTGAGCAGGATGCTTATGCGCTCGTGAACTTAATGGCCAGCTATGAGCTGAATGAGCATATGACCTTGCAAGCCAATGGTAATAACCTGACCAATGAAAAATATCTGTTCAATTTCCCGAATCAGCAAGGTTTTTATGGTGCACCAGCAAATTACAGCGTTGCTGTGAAATTTAAATACTGATTTTCAAACTTAGCTTTGACGACATGTTCAGGGCTAAATCATCACTACATACACAAAAACAGGTAAAACAAATGAAAAAAATGATCGCTCTGACCCTCGGACTGTCTATGACACTTTCAGCTCAGGCGCATATGCTTTGGCTGGAACGTGGCACAAATCAGCAGACTCATGCGTTCTTTGGTGAATATAGTGAACAGCTTAAAGAAACGCAGCAAGGTGCCTTGAAGTCTTTTAATCAAGCAAAGGCCGTTCAGTCTAGAAAAAGCTTTAGTCCTCAAATGCAACAAGATCATTTGCTTTATGCGACCCAAGGCCAGACAGATGTCCAGCTCAGTCATGAATTGATCTATGGAGAATCATTGTTGAGCTATCATGCCAAATCCGGCAGACAAAACTTGAAAGCAGAGTCAGAACTAGATATTGTCCCGACTCAGATCAACAGCAATACATTTACGGTACTGTATCAGGGTAAAGCTGCTGCGGATGTTGAAGTCACAGTCTTTTCCCCGCAATTCTGGCTAAAAAAATACACCACCAACGGCCAAGGCCAGATTACGATCGCCACGCCATGGAAAGGTCAATATGTCATTGAAGTTGGCAAAGAAGCAGACAAGGCAGGAAAATTGAATCAGCAGGCCTATAAAAAACAGTATCTGGTAACGACTTTAAGTTTTGTTTATTAAGTTTTTAGATTTTCATCAGTATAGATTTATTCAAGGCCAAATATGATGTCTATTGTAGTGCAGCCACTTGCCATTCTCTATCGCTTAGGCATGACCTTTGGCATTGGCTACTTGTGCAGTTATTTAATCGCACTCGATCTGGCTTACTTTTTACAAGCTTATTTGCCTAAAGCTGAGTCTGTCTATTTGGCTGCATTTACTGCCCTGATTTTTTATGTTTGTTTTGTGATTGGAATCTTCTGTATCCAAAGTTTAAAAAAGCTTTCTATCTATAGCCTGATTCCTTTACTTATTTTATTTCTCTTCTCCCGCTTCATAGGTTAAACCATGCATAAATCTGTCCGTCAATCCATGGCATGTTTACATTCATGGCTGGGTTTAAGCTTTGGCTGGTTACTCTTTGCGATCTTTTTAACAGGCGCGGTCACCTATTACCGACATGAAATCAGTCTATGGATGCAGCCTGAATTTGCCACAATGCAAGTCAATCAGGAAACTGCCTTAAAATCTGCTTACAGCTATTTACAGCAGCATGCACCGGACGCCCAAAACTGGTATATCGTAGTCGCCAATCAAGACTCACCGGTGAATAAAGTCTACTGGCAAAAAGCGGATGGTGGCTATGAAGTCAAAACCCTGAATGCTTCGACAGGAAAAGAATTACAGCTTTCAGCCACACAAGGGGGAGATTTTTTCTATAATTTTCATTTTCAGCTCTATGGTATGCCCTACACCATCGGTCGCCTCATTGTGACGGTCGCTGCCTTTATCATGTTATTGACTCTGATTTCAGGAATCATTACCCATAAAAAAATCCTGACAGACTTTTTTACCTTAAGAGCATTTAAGGGGCAGCGCTCCTATCTGGATTTTCATAATGTCAGTTCAGTGATTGCCCTGCCGTTCTTTTTGACCATGACATTTACCGGGCTGGCGATTTTCTTTTATATCGTGCTGCCTTCCGGTATGAAAAAGCTTTATCCAGACAATCCCTTTCAATATTTTGAAGAAATTCGCACAATCAATACATCAGCCACCCCCTCAGTTCCTGTGAAAACCCAGATGCTGCCAATTCAACATTTTATCACCACGGCACAGCAACACTGGGGATATGCGGAATTTGACAATATCACGGTCAAGCAGCCCAATACCCAGCTGGCACAAATAACATTAACCCAACTCCAAGATCATTCCATTACCCGAAATCAAGCACAGCTTATTTTAAATGCAGCTACCGGAAAATTGCTTGAAAGTACACGCAATGAAAGTGCAATTGCCACACTCAATGCCGGCATGTATGGTTTGCATATGGCACGTTTTGCTGAACCTGCTTTACGTTTAGGATTGTTTTTCTCTGGCATATTGGGCTGCGCCATGATTGCCTCCGGTCTGCTGCTGTGGAGTCTGAAACGCCAGATGCAGAAAAAATCAGCGCGGTTTCATCTCGGACATTATTTGGTGAACCGCTTGAATATCACCATGATACTTGGCTTGCCGATTGCCATGCTGGCTTATCTCTATGCGAATCGTTTTATCAGCATCCCTGTAGGTGCACCAAATTATGAGATTTATAGTTTTTTCAGTATTTGGCTCGGCAGTTTCATTCTGGCATGTTTAACACCGCAGCAATATTTATGGAAAATTCAGCTTAAAATCCTGATTGGTACTGCTTTTATGCTGCCGCTGATCAATATTTATTATCTCATTTTCCATGATTATATTGATTCTTTTACAACTTACTGGCCATTTCTGCGAATCGATCTGATGTTGTGGAGCTTGGCACTGCTTGCCCTCTTTTTACACCAGAAAATTACGCCCATTCAGCAAAAGGCGGTCAATAAAATTCAGGCCAAACTAAAATCTGCGCAGCAGGAGTCTTCCACATGATATGGATCGCAGTAACCGTTCTTTTATGGCTAAGCTGCTTTGCCTTTTATGCGGTAAGTGCAAAGCAGATCCTAAAAACCCGAAAATCTCGTTACGCTTTTTTAGCGAATTTTCCTACGTACACTAAGTTCGCTGCAGGTATTTTCTTATTCGTCGTAATGGTTTTATTACGGACCCGGTTTAGCTACAGTATTAGCTTTGTGGCTCTATGGGTATTTCTAAGCCCTGTACTTTTTATCTTTATCTTAAAAATGAATAAAGCATTTTAGTATTTATTTAAAATCAGAAAGTAGTAAACAGCCTAGTGCGCTACTTACATGCCCTCTATTGAACCAATCTACCCAGTATCTGCTAAACCTTGGCAACCTACTTTTAAATATTTCAGATTCATTATTTTGGCTAGAATCAGAAATTTAAATTGGTAGGTATTTGGTAGGTAGGATTCTTTTTAACTTCATCCAATACTTATATTACGGTGAGGGTCACCGATAAAATAATCAATTAATGGTAGAAGGAATCACGCCATGGCTTTTAAAAATATTTCAGATCAAACTAACGGTTTTTATATTCCCTGTGTTTCACTTTTTGGTCCGGGCTGTGCTAAAGAAATCGGGATAAAAGCACAAAATTTAGGTGCCAAGAAAGCGCTGATTGTAACTGATGCGGGGCTGTTTAAATTTGGTGTTGCAGATGATATTGCAAATTATTTGAAAGAGGCGGGTGTTGACAGTTATATTTTCCCAGGCGCGGAACCCAATCCAACTGATATTAACGTGCATCATGGAGTTACAGCTTATAATGAAAATGCCTGTGATTTTATTGTATCGTTAGGTGGGGGTTCCTCACATGACTGTGCCAAAGGCATTGGTCTAGTCACTGCAGGTGGCGGACATATCCGTGATTATGAAGGGATTGATAAAAGTACCGTCCCGATGACACCACTGATTGCAATCAATACTACGGCAGGGACAGCTTCGGAGATGACACGTTTCTGTATCATTACCAATACCGATACCCATGTGAAAATGGCGATTGTAGATTGGCGTTGTACACCACTCATTGCGATTGATGACCCTAAACTTATGTTGGCCAAACCTGCAGGGCTGACTGCGGCAACAGGTATGGATGCCTTGACGCATGCAGTAGAAGCTTATGTGTCTACGGCAGCAAATCCAATCACTGATGCCTGTGCAGAAAAGGCGATTACCATGATCAGCGAATGGCTTAGCCTGGCAGTGGCGAATGGGGATAATCTGGAAGCACGGGATGCCATGAGCTATGCCCAATATCTTGCCGGAATGGCCTTTAACAACGCCTCTTTAGGATATGTGCATGCGATGGCACATCAGCTCGGAGGCTTCTACAACTTGCCGCATGGTGTTTGTAATGCAATTCTGCTCCCCCATGTTTGTGAATTTAACCTGATTGCTTGTCCTGAACGTTATGCCAAAATTGCCCAATTGATGGGGGTGAATACAGAAGGCTTAACCGTAACTGAAGCAGCTTATGAAGCGATTGGCGCCATTCGTCAGCTTTCGGCTTCAATTGGTATTCCATCTGGGCTGACGGAATTGAATGTAAAAGAAGCTGACTTGGCCATCATGGCGGAAAATGCACAAAAAGATGCCTGCATGTTGACCAATCCACGTAAAGCCAACCATGCCCAAGTGGTAGATATTTTTAAAGCGGCGATGTAGTACCTCAATGTAAGTATTCTCTCCAAGTATCTGACTTACATTTTTAACAGCCCCTGTTTCACTTCCTGAGGAAGTGTGCCAAGAGCAGACATGCATTTTCCTGTTCCTGGCTGATCCTTTTGCCTTCATAAGAGGATAAAAGCGGGGGGTGTTTCTTTTTTATGAAGTCCCCTTCATTATGAATATCGACATTAATCCCATGGTAGAAAAATGCCACTATTTTTTTAGCCCGTTCTAGCCATAAATAAAATTTCATAGCGTATTATCTTACGATTATATTTGATCCCTGAGGAATAAACTGCGCGTCCTTCAAATGACATGAAGGTGAGCGTAGCTGATATCAAGCATCTAGGCAAACAGCAAACTGGGTAGCCACTGATAAAAATTTTAGGATCAGGTTCAGTCTAAATTAATAAGTAAACTCACAGTAAGCAAGGATAATACTTAATATTCCAGAATATTCCTATTTTAACTGTTTAGCTTTGTACCGACAGTTACATCAGCTTTAAAGATTTTTATATTTTAACAGAGTCTGATGAACGGGATGGTTTTTGGGCATCAGTTCAATCAGGCGTTCTACAGCATCAATCGCTTCAGGAAAATGTGCCACATGTTTCAGCAAGACATCGGTTTCATTAGCCTTGAAAATGGCATCGCTCAGGCGTGATTCCAGACAATCTCTCCAAGCGCATAGAAATGGACTTTCTGTTTTGGCCAGAAATACGCCGGTACATAATTTCAAGACTGAATCGATATACCCAGCATCTAAAGATTGCTCTGTCATTAAAAAATCAGCCTCTACATGCGCCAATAAACGATAGGGTCTGGAACCCAGCATACCACCTAATAAATCGCGTAATTGTGACATTTCTGCTTTTAAAGTCCCCATACTGACCTTGCGCTCGCCATATAAGGCCTGATGCAATGTATCTAGACTCAGACCCTGCGGACATAAGGCTAGAATGGTCAGAATTTCAATCTGTCGAGGAGTCAGAACCAACATCTTGCCATTAAACAGCACTTGAGGTACTGAAAAAGCTCGAATAAACAGGCGCTGCTTCTGGCATTCTAGTAGAGCCGACTGGATGATCGTAGCACAGCGCTCCGCAGCTAGTAGTGCTAAACTGTTATGCTTTGGCCAGGTAGTTGACAGATCAATGACACCTAAGACCTGTTTTGAATAGGGATCAATAATCGGGGCAGCGTAACAAACCCAATCATGAATGGAGGACATGTAATGTTCACTGGAAAAGACACAGCTGGATTGTTGAGTTTTTAAGGATAATGCCAATGCATTGGTTCCGACTAGCTCTTCGCGCCATTGCCCACCTTCAATAAAATGTACACTTTCTGCGGCACTTTGCATTTGTGGGCTAGAAGCTGCCCAAATGATGGTGCTGCCGATATCTCCGACCGCCAGCACCATAGAAGATTGCTCGGCAATATGTTTTAAATCCTGAGCACAATGTTGCAGGGCTTGGGCTAAAGTTGAGGAAGAAGTGGTCTTTTTTAAATCCGTCAGCGGTGCTGCTAAACGATTCTTCGGGATTTCAGCCGAGGATGAACGTTGCCAGGAGCTGGCAATACTCTGTCCCAGCTGTTCTGCATGTAAGGGAGACAAACTGCTGTTTTGCCGAAGCTGATCAGTATTGTGCCTTTTTTCCATCAAATCTTGTTTTGTCATCATTCCTTATTCTCACAACAATTCATGATTTACATCCGCTGTAATCGTTATTTTTTTAAAATGGATGAAAATATCGTGAACATGCTAGCTCCAACCTTTTTCCAACCTTATACCAGTTATATTAATCAAATAAGATGCAGAAGTACCTTATACCAAAGCTGTAGAAGCGGTTTTGCCATACGAAAATAAGCAAAGGAAATAAATATGCGTTACGTCGATCCTAATCAACCTGATTCAAAAGTTCATTTTAAAGCACAATACGAGAATTTTATTGGCGGCGAATGGGTCGCTCCGGTCAAAGGTGAATACTTTGACAACATCTCTCCGGTAGATGGCAAAGTCTTTACCAAGGTTCCGCGTTCTTCTGTAGAAGACATTGAATTGGCCCTGGATGCAGCGCACAAAGCCAAAGAACAATGGAACAGAGCATCGCCGACCACCCGCTCCAATATTCTGTTGAAAATTGCCGATCGTCTGGAACAAAATCTGGAACTGCTGGCAGTGGCAGAAACCTGGGATAACGGCAAACCGATCCGTGAAACGCTGGCTGCCGATATTCCGCTGGCTATTGACCATTTCCGTTATTTTGCCGGCTGTATTCGTGCGCAGGAAGGCGGCATTTCCGAAATTGATGAAGATACGATTGCTTATCATTTTCATGAGCCGTTGGGGGTCGTGGGTCAGATTATCCCGTGGAACTTTCCGATTCTGATGGCTGTCTGGAAACTGGCACCTGCCCTGGCTGCGGGCAACTGCATTGTGTTGAAACCTGCAGAACAGACTCCGGTCAGCATTCTGGTGCTGGCTGAACTGATTCAGGATATTTTGCCACCGGGCGTGTTGAACATCGTCAATGGCTACGGGGTCGAAGTCGGCCGTCCACTGGCGACCAATCCCCGTATTTCCAAGATTGCCTTTACCGGTTCCACCGCAGTGGGTCAGATGATCATGCAATATGCGACTGAAAATATTATTCCGGTGACTCTGGAACTTGGCGGTAAATCACCAAACTTGTTCTTTGCCGACATTATGGATCAGGAAGACGATTATCTGGACAAAGCGCTGGAAGGTTTTGCCATGTTTGCCCTGAACCAGGGTGAAATCTGCACCTGTCCATCGCGTGCGCTGATCCAGGAAAGTATTGCTGACGAATTTCTGGCGCGTGCCGTTGAACGGGTGAAACGGATTAAAACCGGGCATCCGCTGGATACTGACACCATGATTGGCGCGCAAGCCTCACAGGAACAGCAGGACAAGATTCTGGGCTGTATTGCCACTGGTCGTGAAGAAGGCGCACAGATCCTGACTGGTGGTGAAGCACGTCAGGAAGTGGGTCAAGGTTTCTATATTGAGCCGACTATCTTTAAAGGCACCAATGACATGAAGACCTTCCAGGATGAAATCTTCGGGCCTGTATTGGCTGTGACCACCTTTAAAGACTTTGATGATGCGATCAAGATCGCCAATGATACGATTTATGGACTCGGTGCCGGTGTCTGGTCACGCTCAGCGCATACCTCTTACCGTGCAGGCCGTGCTATTCAGGCAGGTCGGGTCTGGACTAACTGTTATCACATCTACCCTGCCCATGCGGCTTTCGGTGGTTATAAAAAATCAGGGATTGGGCGTGAGAATCACAGAATGATGCTGGATCATTATCAACAAACCAAAAATCTGTTAGTGAGCTATTCGACCAAACCAGCCGGGTTCTTTTAAGAAGTGAAATACATTCAAAGCGAACTTCGGTTCGCTTTGAATGTATGGTAGCTAGCTTTCACAAAATATCAGCAACATCTTCAAGCTGCGGCCAATTCAAATAAAGTTTTTAGTCTATAAATACTTTTTTTAAAGGAAAGAGCATCACCTCAAATTTCTATTTGCAATAGTGTCATTTCAAGATAATTTCACTCTATAAAGATTTCGCCACATTCTCCAGCCATTGAGTGCCAGAAGAATAAAAATAAAATAAAGCACGGCGGTTAAATACAATGACTTATAGCTATACATGCCGACATAAATCACATCTAACACACACCATAATCCCCAGCTTTCAATATATTTTTTTGCCGCCCAATAACTTGCCACCAAGCTAAAAGAAGCCAACATGGAATCCAACCAAGGGAGTGATGCTGTGGTGAAATGAGCAAATAAGGCGCCAATCACCAGACCGGCGACAATACCCACAATCAGGCTATATACCCAGATTTTTTTATTCAAATAGCCAATCTGCACGGTGATAGCCTGGTCATGATTTTTCTTCGACCAGCTATACCAGCCATACAGTTGCATCAAGATAAATACGGCTTGTAATGCTGCGTCTGCAAATAAATTGACACGATAAAAAATAATCATATATAAAAATACAGCGACAATATTCACCAACCAGCAGACTTTATATTGTTTGGAGGTCAACCAGACACCTAAAACGTTTAAAATAAACGCTGCAATTTCTATATTTTCCATAGCAATATAACCTGATTAAGCAGCCAATTTAGAAGTTCAGATTGAATGACAAGGTTGCTGTACGCGGCGAACCCAAGAATAAATAATCGTCACCCAAAAATTCACCTGCATCACGCCAGTATTTCTTGTTGAACAGATTATTAATATTCAAGCGTAGCAATGCATCGGTCGTATTTAGTTTAAATTGATAAGCAGCGCCTAAATCAACCACACTATAACCTGCAACTTTCGCAGCACCCTCTTTGTTGGCATATTTGCTGGAACTGTATTGACCACCTGCCAGAACAGTGAAACCTGCAATGCTCGGTACGTTATAGCGAAGATGTGTTGCGAAACGAGCTTTTGGCACGTTTTGCGCCTGATGATTACCATATTCAACCGCTTCCACATTTTCTAAACGGGCTTTGGTCAAGGCTAAAGATGAAGTTAAGGCCAGATGGTCGGTTAATGCACCATTCAGTCCTAATTCCAGGCCCTGACTATGCTGTTCGCCTTCCGCAATAAAATAGCGAAGTCCTGAAATCGGCTTGCTATATTGGTTGTCTTGGCGTAAATCAAATAGCGAGGCAGTCAATAAAAACTGCTTGATCTGTTGTTTTAGGCCAATTTCATATTGCTCTGAATAGATCGGTGCTAGAGTTTCAGCCGCATTCTCTGCAAACCAAGGCGCTGTTTTTCCATCTGACAGGCCTTTAGCATACGAGGCATAGACGGTAGTCGATTCCAAGGGGCTATAGCTGATCGCAAATTGCGGTAAAAATTTGCCTAAATCGGTATCGCGTACTTTTACCTGACCTTCACCATAAGCTTGCTCATCAAGCTCAATCCATTTTCCGCCAATCAAAGTAGACCACTGTTTATTCCATTCAATACGGTCTAATGCTGTAAATGCAGTTTGTTTACTTTTAAGTACTTGATATTTTGGTCCAGCATTCGCTGTTACTGGGGAAAAATCTATGGTTTCTGTATAAATATTACCTACACCAATCCATTTCCATTCATTGACACCAGCAAAACGATCTCGCGATTTATTGGTTTGTGTAATATCAAAATGTAGATAATGTTGTACCCAATTGGTATCAATCACCCCATCCAATTTGACTTTAAATTGATTGGTTTTAAAGGTGTCATCCGGATTACGAAAATCATAAATATCATACTCGCCAGCTTTACCAAACGTGTTACAGGAATACTCTTCCAGACAGCCTTCCCGATAATAACCATAAGCAAAGCTTGAATAGTCATCAACTCTGGATTTACTGTGTGCTGCAACGAGTCCCAAGTTCCAGTCATCATTCAATGCATAGCTATATTTTAAACTGCTATTCAGACTATCGATCGTGACCGGTTTACCCCAAGTCTGATAACCAAGTAAACGCTCCCATTTCACATTTTCTGGGACTTTGCCATCCAGTAATTGATAACCTGGCACTGATCGTTGTTCTGAACGCTGTGCTTCAAGATCAAATTCCAATTTAGATTGCTCAGATGTTTTCCAATCTAAGGCCAATGCCGCTAAATAGCGTTCACCATCCACATGATCGACATAAGACTCCATCTGTTCATTCACCAGATTGATGCGATATCCGAATTGTTGCTCATCACCCAAAAAACCACCGAGATCAGTTGCCACTGAAAACTGGCCGTGTTGATCGGCCGAGAATGTCAGTGCCTGAATATCTTTCGGTCGCTTGGTGACATAATTCACAACCCCACCCGGGGTCGACATCCCACTTTGAATCGCGGACATGCCTTTTAAAATTTCCACACGTTCTTTATTTTCAAGTGCGACGTTTTGTTCACCACGAATCACATTGCCATTAATGAGGTAGCTAGATGCCAAATCGAGTGCAAAGCCACGCGAGACAAAGTTTGGATAATAGCCAATTGCAGCATAGCCCTCACCGATGGCTGCATCATTTTTTATAACATCGCTCAGCACACGAGCATGTTGTTCAGCAATAAGATCAGCAGTCAAAATAGAGACCGATGCAGGTATTTTTTGCAGACTGTCCGTAGCAAATCCCTCAACATTCACTTTAGCACTCGAGTAAGGAATGCTTTGATCGGCTGTGATAACAATCGTGTCAAGCTTTTGAACATCGTCTTCAGCATAAGTCAGCGGGACTAAACACAGCTGCGACAGAATGATCATATTTAAAGATCGGATTAATACATTCTGTTTGAGTTGACGAGTGTTCATACGAAACCTTATGTCTGTGAAGTGGGTGATGATGCTGGGTTTAGAGAGAGCATTGAGAAGATTGCAATTCATCTTGAATGAGCCGGGTTAAGGTCTGGGTAAATTGTTGACCTTGTTCGCCAAAGAACCAGTCCACATGACCGATAATCCAGTCGTAATAAGCAGCATCTGCATGTTGCTGGTTTTGAGTAATCCCAACAAAATACTCAAGCTCTGAAAAAGCGAAATCCAAATGCACGATTTTCAGTAGTTCTGGCAAAATACTAAAATCTTCTTGTGGATGTACTTCAGAAAAATAAGCATGTAGAAAGGCAGTTAAACCAGCTTCATCAATCTGAATATGTGGGCTCTGCTCTAATTCCAACCAATCAATGAAATTACGTTCAATCGTCACAGCCAGATCATAAAGTGCAGAGTTTCGGTCAGATAAACCAAAATCAATTACGACAGTAATTTCAGCTTTGGCATCCGGCGCTGACCAAAACAGATTAGAAGCGTGTAAATCGTTATGGGTCCAAATTTTGCTTGCCTGTTGCAATACAGGCTGAATACGCTGGTGAACCTGTAAGATTCGATCTAAAAAGTAAGGATCTAAATTTTTATCGGCAAAATAACGGCTTAATTCTGAACTGTTTGCAATGCGCTGTTGAATGGCTGTAATGATATTTTCACTGTCTAAAAGCTGCTGATTGGAAATCAAATAAGATGCTGATCTGCCCTGCTGTTCGGGAAAATCCTGCATCGCCAGATGTAGTCTGGCCAGTAAAGCCCCTGCCTTGGCGGCATGTTCAGCATAGAAAAAAGGTTTCCAGGATTGCTGATCTGCATACAGATCTAAACCGGCTGCTTTTGCATAGACTTCATAGGTCCAGTCACCCAGCTCTAAAGCAGTCAGATCTTGATTTGACCTAATCAATGCTGCAACAGGAATTTCTTTGCTGGCTAAATGCTGAAGAACGGCATGCTCCTGTAAAATATCGCGGGCACGCCGAAATGAACAATGACTGCGCTTGATCAAATACTGATGCGCGACTGCTTCATCCCTGCTCACAAAATCCTGCTCCACCTTGACCAGCGCCGCAGATGAAAATGGCCGGGGACTACACCACAAAATCTGAATATGACCTTGTAAACAGGAATAATGCTGCTGCAGACTTTGTAATTCTGGATCAGAAATATGTGCCCAGTCTTTATGTTCCCAGGCATTGCCCATACCATGACCTAAATCATCAGTCATTGTGGTCATTATCAATATTCCTGGGCCAGATCATTATGTAATAATGGAAAATCATTGTTTAGGCGAACATGCAAACAGTATTTTTAAATACATTTAATATTGAAGACACGCCCTAAAATTAAGTGGTACATACCAGTATTAAATTGGAGGCAAGTTTAGCCTTATAAATATAAAAATAAAATAGATCTCTCGCATAAATCAAAAAATGATCTTCTTTTTGGTTAATATTCGAACTCCAGATTTCTTAGCATTCGCGCATAATCTGCGGATGAAATACATCAATTCAAACAAGCTTTCTGATCCTCAGTTCAAGCGATAACATAGTTTTGAAATGCACCGTAATTCATTTTCATGACTTCACTAACTAGCTCTTTAAATCCATGTTCCTCAGCAGCAAATTCTACCAGTGATTCATTGTTCAGATCAGTAACACATGCCATGGTCGAAATGACCTGTACACTATTAGCTTTGAATTCGCCCAGGTATATTTTGTTGAATTAGGTTTTTTTTATTAAGATATTTAAGGGAAAATTCTCACGGAAAAAATGTTTTTTATCACTGAACCATATACAAGTAGCTAAATTATCCTGCAATTTTTCAACCATCATTGGATGACTACCGTAAACTAGGTAAACAATATCACCAATATAGATATTATTCATCTTTAGTCAGCCAAGTATAAAATCAAAATTCTGAAACTTCTGATAAATAAATTAATGCCATCAATTGAGGACTTTTTTTAAACTGAGAAAGCGTTTATAAAGTCCAATTAAGTCCTTGTCCCATTTCATAAATAATGAGTATTAATGCAATTACCATTAGTAAAATCACAATGGCTTCGACCTTAGTGAGCATCTTAAATTCTCCACCTTTTATCTTTTATATAATAAACAAAGTTAACAATAAATAACAATAAGGTTACAAAAAAATTACTAGATGTTACAAAAACAGGGCTGGTAAAGAAAAATCTCTCAGAGGAGGTGCTAATTCTTTTCAAACTTAACCTTATGTACTGGGCGATGTCCTGTATAAGACTCATGACATACTGCGATTAATCAACACCACCTTCTTCTTCTAAACTTAATAAGAAAGTATGGACACCCTGCATGTCATTTAACTCAATATTATTGCCGATCCATTTCATCGTAGTTGGTTTCATATTGTTTATGTCTTCTTGGATTTTATTGTAGGGGGGATTACCGCAGTTGACCATTGCTATGCTCTTTTTATCATTTGCCATTAAATTATCTTCCCTATAAAAGATTTTCAAGAAAATCGGTCTGTATTTGGCCAGTCAATGCTGCAAAAAAACTCATCCGATAAGTATTCTTACATAAACCCGAGGTTCTATAACTTGGATCCTGAATATCTTACATATGCAGACATAGCTCATACATCGGAATTTAAACTTACCCTCTACACTGAAATTAAGTTTTAGAAACGCAGAGGAAATTCAGATGGAAAAGTATTCAAAGATTCTAATCCTGAGCTTATTTGGATTTACTGGAACAGTAGCTATTGCAGATGAATCCATCCCAATAGAAGCAACTGCCGCCGCCGAAGCGCAACAGGTTGCTTTAGATTATGGAAATGAGAAAGACAAAAAATCTGAATCATCTGAAAGCCCTTAATTAAAGTGATGCCGGTCAGTTAAGAAATTGACTGGCATTTTCTTGGGTATTTCTGTGGTGTTCCTTTCACAACTCGTGGGCAACTCCTCACTCCCCTCTCAGGCAAAACATATCTCTTAGATTTTTCCAGTAAACTTTCTAAATGTTTAGGTAAATTACCTGCGGAGTCTAAAGAGTCGAATCTTAATATATTCAGAATGCCAATAGATGCAATATGAAAGCTGATTCTCAAAGGACTGACTTTTGCACGTTGAGCCATATGTTTCATTTGTCTTCTTAGAATATTGTAGGCAATAAAGCCCCCCATAATTATTGACAAACTAAATCAGGTTGCTTGTTCCTCAAATGCTTGCCCTCCTGTAAATCACTTTTGATTTCTGGGTAACACATTTCTATTTCCCAGCGCTGAGCATAAAGCTTCGCCAAGCCTATCAGTGGATATGTCTTTGGGTCCATTAATAAAGTGATATAACGTCTAATTTTCCCTGCCTGCTTAACCTCAATCAAACGCGCTTCCCAATACCCTGTTGCCATTAGAGGCCAAAAGCCGCTGTAAACTGGATCCTGAACTAAAAATCTATAATCAGGAAATCAATAAAGAAGAATAGAAATTAAGTATGGATTGGCAGTCTAAAAACTTTCAAAATGCTTTCAGAACGTTATCGCAATAGAGCTAAAAGCCCCCCTTTTGAGATTCAATCTAGTTGCTGGAATTTATAATTTGCAACTGAGTAAGAATGATTTATGAAGGAGGTCTAATGCTAATCTAAGAAAATAAAAAAATCCTAAAAACATTTAACTTTTTAGGATTTGAATGGTCAGGATATAAATATAAGCTTATGCTTGAATATCTAAGGTCATTTCAATTTTGTCCTGTGACCAGATTTCGATGTCATATTCAATCACTAGATCATCTGATTTTGAAATACGTTCAATATAAGTGGCGGTTTGACTTAAAGGAATACCCAAGTGCTGACTCTCAAAATGAGACACACCGGTATTTTTAATTTTTAACTGACTACTCATGTAATCATAATGAAAGTGATTTTTAATGACGTCTTGGACCGAAGTAATCACATTATAATTCAGCACTTTCCTTCCAAATTCGTTTAATCTCCTCAGCATGATGCAAGTCATGTAAATCTCGCTTTGCTCGATGTTCTGGATTTTCGCAGAGATCTAGAGTCCGGTAATAGGTTGAAGCTGCGATCGGTAAAATTCTACAAATCGCCTCGACTCCGTACAGCTCTTTATTATTATGGATAAAATCCACCATTATTTGTGTGGGCGGTCGAGCTCCGCCTGGGCGAAAAAAGCGGCTGCTTTACGTAGAATTTCATTGGCACGCTTTAATTCTTTAATTTCACGTTCCATTTGCTTCATTTTTTCTTGATCAGATATCTGTTGTACTTTAATAGGATTTAGCTGATCTAAATGCTTTTGATGCCAGGCACGAAGTGTTTCAGGAGTACAACCAATCTTAGGCGCAATTGCTGTGATTGCAGCCCAAGTAGAAGGATAATCTTTTTCAGATTCAATCAATAATTGAACCGCTCTTTCTCTGATTTCAGGGGTATATTTTAATTTTGTCATCGGGATAGTCTCTCAGAATATTGACTCTCCGACAAACCCGGTACGGTTCAAACGGTTCAGATGTGTTGCTGGACTTATCGTTGAGCCAGACCTGATTTATGGATAAAGCCTACAACTCTAGGGATCGGGTCATTGATCCAATTTTAGAGGCGAAGGGTCAAGTTGTGATGCCAGCGAAAAGTAATTCTATTGATCAGCGTGATTATGATTGACATATCTACAAGGCAAGACATCTGATCGAGAATTTTTTTGCCAAGCTCAAACAATATCGTGCTATTGCCACACGCTATGATAAATTGGCTCAAAACTTCTTATCAGCGATCTTTCTGGCTTAATTGATAACACGCCCTAATTTGAGATTGTCAAATAAAGTGTAGCAACTTGCTACACTTTTTCACTTTTCTTAATAAGCTGTTTTAAAAAATCTTCTAGTTGTAAGAGACTAGCTTCGTCAATTTCCGAGATATTCAGAGAAACCTTAAGCTGTTTTTGATTGAGTTTGATATTCCCCGCAATCTTACCTGCATATTCAATTTTTCTAACCACAGATGTTGTGGTCAGTTTTTCTGGATCCTGACTCAATATTTTTTCAGCATAGGCAGTAACTTTACTTTGCTCTAGTTTTTTGTCTTTTACTTTTTCCCAAGCCCCTAGCAAAGCCTTTTCGGCCTCAGAAAGTTGCTCTATATGATCCGACAGAAATTTTTTGAATGCAGTTGCAGCAGTACGACCTAGTAGGCCTGGTTCCACATCAAGGTCATTTAAAATTACTTGAGGCAGTTTTTCGTATGCTAAATACTTGTACATATCTTCGCGATTTAAACCCAGTGAATTGGCTAAACGTTGCTTGTTTTTCTTTAACTTCTCATCAAGTGAGTTCAGGCCAATAAAAATTTCATAATCTGTCAGGTCCTGACGCTTTAAATTCTCTGCTAAGGTTAACAAAGATGCTTCTACATTATTCGCATCAATGATAATCGCTTCAATCACAGACTTGCCGAGTAACTGGTGCGCCCGTAAGCGCCGCTCGCCTGCAATGAGTTCATATTTCAGATTATCAAGTTTACGCACTGTAATGGGCTGCAACAGACCGACTTCATTAATGGAATCCGCCAGTTCTTTTAATTGTGACTCTTCAAATAATTTACGCGGCTGGTTTGGACTGCGGTTAATATCCTCAATAGGAACATTACGTCTAAACTCTTTCAGCTCTCTAATATTGTCTTTCTGTGCTTGCTGATGTTTTTCTGTATTCTGTTTCAGTTTCTGAGCTAAAAGCTCTTTGGTGCTTGCCATAATACTCTCAGGTTTAAACTTTAGCTACAATTTCATTGGCAAGGCTTTCAAAAGCCTTACGTACTTTTGAATTTTTTTCTACATTCAAAAGTGATTGTTGCAGAATCGCTGCTTGATTAACTTTAGTACTTTGAGGAATGGTGGTCTCTAAAAGTTTTCCTACCTGTTTTAAGGCTTCATTCCGAATCAGCTTACAAACATTCTGACGTTCATCATGCTTAATTAGTAAAGCGCCTAAAAGCTCTAAATCTGGATTAATACGTTTGATCTTTTCAAGATGATTTAAAAGATCTGTTACCCCATACAATCCATATTGTGATCCGGATTCGATAGGAATAATGACATGTGTTGAAGATGCCAGGGCATTGCTGGTTAATAATTTAAGACTAGGTGGACAGTCGATCAATATAAAATCATAAAGATCTTTTAACAGTTCTAACTTGATATTTAACTCTTCAGAAGGACGGGGAGCTTCTTCTTTTAGTTGGTCTTCAGTTTTTCCTAAATTCAAGGAACCATAAATTAATGATACTTTTTCAAAGTTCGTTTCTTCTTGTAATGCATCTGCCAACAACGAAATATCGCCCACTAGTAATTCTGCTGTAGTCACAACAATTTCGCTTGGATGTTGGATCCCAATGTGTAAACTTGCGTTTGCTTGAGGATCTAAATCAATGACTAAAACCTTGTTGCCCAGATTGGCAAGTTCTGAGGCTAGGTGCACAACAGTCGTTGTTTTGCCACATCCGCCTTTATGATTAGCAACAGTAATAATTTTTGCAGACATGCGTGTCAGATGCTTCCGTATTTGAATGTTTAGTAATATAAATAACTTTCACTCATCTTACTATAGTTTTAAAATTTATAAATCCTATTTGTTCAGATGTAAAACAGCTTAAAAATAAATCTTTAACTAAGCTAGCTTAATTAATAATTAGAATAATTAGTTATTTAGCTAATTAACAATTAAGAGTGTATTTTTATTATATAAAACAAATTCTTAGAGTTTTAAAAGTGGAAGGTTTGTCACCATAAAGTGGAAGGTTTGTCACCATAAAGTGGAAGGTCTGTCACTCTAAAGTGGAAGGTCTGTCACTCTAAAGTGGAAGGTTTGTCACTCTAAAGTGGAAGGTCTGTCACTAGGGTGGAAGGTTTGTCACTGCTATTTTTTAAACCGCTATTTTTATTTAAAAATAATTTAAAAAACAATTATTTAATATGTTAATAAAGTCTCGTAACTAAGCCTTAAAGGTGGAACGATTGTCACTGTATATTTTTAACCTGTGGATAATCTGTTTTTATTGGATATTTCCTGATGATTATATGTGCAGTTATACCTTTCGAATCTAACTGAAAGGTGGAAGCCTTGTCACATCAGGGTTTCTATTTAATTTAACCTATCTGAATGTGGGTGAAAAAATAAAAATAGTCATTCTAAACTGTAATTTCGGGGGCTAAAGGTGGAAGGTCTGTCACTGTAGGGTGGAAATATTTTATTTAATTCCACTTTAAAGGCAAAAAACCGGATAATAACGCTTTTTTTGATGACGGACCTTCCACTTTTAGAATCTTGTGGTGAAAGTCTTGAAAGTTTTTCCACTTTTGTATATAAAAACTAAGTCAAATTATAAATATCACGGTTATGACAGAATCTGAACCATTGCAAGAAGAAACGAATTATATTCCCTACTGTATAGGCAACATTCGCCATAATGGCGTTGTCAGTACCAGTAACCGATTAATTCGCCCAATCGAGTTGTCATCCAATGAATATAAGGCACTTCTATATGCAATGGCGGTTGCGAATTATAGTGAGAAAAATAAGGTAGATAGTGAAATTACCGAACAAACTTATATTTATTTGTATAAGGATGATTTGGCAGATTTACTAGGATTAAATAAACGTAATTCAATTAATGTTGCAATAGATCGGATCTATAAAGAGCTTTCATCCCGAGTAGCTCATTTTATTATTGAGGAGCCTGCTGATAATGGTAAGAGAAAGACTAAAAAAGTACATTCTGTCGTTCCCATTATCCGTGAGTTAAGATGGGAAGATGACTCTAAAAATGCAATTCAGATTCGTTTTACCAGTGAGGTGTTGCCGTATTTCACTCAACTGGCTGGGGGTAATTTTACTACCTATCAGCTAAAACATCTTTTTGCCCTAGATTCTGTTGCCAGTATGAGTCTTTATACTTATTTCATTAAAAACGAATTTAAGTACGCCAATCAAAAGAGGTATGAAGTGCCATTACTTTTAGAAAACTTGAAAGCACTGATTGATATTAATGAAACCAAATATGATCGCTGGGTAGATTTTAGACGCTATGTATTAGACAAAATAGTGGCAGAAATTAACGAAAATACAGATCTACAATTAGAGTATGAAACCGTTAAGAAAGGCCGTCCAATTGTAGGTGTGAATTTTAAACTGCATCATCGGATTGCTGATAAGGCACTGGATGAAATTGCAGTGATCGAAAAAATCTATCTTGATGTTCCATTTGAAGACAATGCATCCGTAAAAGAATTAGGGGCTAAATTCGATACGAATGTACGTTCTTGGTATATTTTTAATAATGATGAAAATTATCAGCAGTTCAAGAAGTGGTTTAAAAAAGTAGGATGCCTCACTGACTCTCAAGCAAATATTGTCATTAATGACACTTTATTCCAAATGGATTTTGCTGAAATTGGTATGGGGCTGAATGACTTTAAACGAAATATGAAGCATAAACTTAAAAACAATCCGGAATTCGTTCAAAGTATTCGTGAAAGACTGAATGATATTTTTGGTAAAGAGCTGATCTAGCGAAAAGTGTAGCAACTTGCTACACTTTTTTAGATATATGTTCGTAAAGAATACAAGTGGTAAGGACCCTAGGATAAAAACGACTCTGTTGCATAAAGGCTTTAGATATAGATCTTCCCTAAGTTATACAAATTCAAGTGACAACTTGGGTATGAGGTCTGCCTAATTTCTTAAATCTATTCAAAACGTAAGCGTTCGCTGAACACACCTTATGAACTCATCCTATAAGCCTTAATTTAGTCCCTACTTAAAAACAAGTGGGGACTAAATTTATGACTACAAATAACCAGACATCCATCACATCTCTTGAGAAAAAACGAAGAACATGCAGTGCTGAATTTAAACAGCAGATCGTTCAGGCTTGTAAAGCACCGGACGTTTCAATTGCTTCAGTCGCTTTGCAACATGGATTGAATACAAATTAATGTGGTTCCGTTAATTAGACCACTCAATTCAGTTTTATAAGTGATAAATCCGCTCTAAATATTTAAATTATGCTGCAATTACTTTTAGTAAATGTTGATCATAAAATTCATCC